>CAZKDV010000006.1:0-8066 GCA_964551645.1 uncultured Bacteroidales bacterium
ATCTTTAGGGGACATAATATACTCATTATCAATCTCTAACTCCACTTCTTGGTCTTTATCTTTAACATGATATCCTCTCCGACAAACTTGTATGCAAGCTCCTCTATTTGCCGAGTAATTAAAATTATCCAAACTTAAATAACATTTGCCCGAAACAGCCATACACAAAGCTCCATGAACAAACAGTTCGATTTTTATTAAATTACCCGAAAGACCGCAAATGTTTTGCTCTTGAATCTGCCTCGTAATTTCTTTCACTTGGGTCAAACTCAATTCTCTTGCCAAAACAACAACATCACAAAATTGTGAAAAAAACCTCACAGCCTCAATATTAGAAATATTTAATTGCGTTGAAGCATGGATAGGAATAGAATATTTTCTACATTCTTGAATTACTGCCAAATCAGATGCAATTACCGCATCAATACCCGCTTTTGATAAAGTAGAGATAAGAGTCTGCAAGTCGGGCAATTCTTTATCATAAATTATCGTATTAACCGTAACATAAGTTTTTACACCCTCTTCTCGACACAATTTAACTATTTTATGAATGTCGTCTAAAGTAAAATTTACCGTTGAACGACTTCTCATATTAAGATGACCTATTCCAAAATATACCGAATCAGCACCTGCTTGTATTGCAGCTCTAAGTGTTTCCCACGAGCCAACGGGAGCCATTATTTCAATAGTTGAGCTCATTTTTTATTTTTTTGCAAAGTTAGTAAAAACACTAATAAGAAAATTCATAAGCTAATTCCGTAAAAAATGTTGAATTTTGCAAATAATAAATAGTTTATTATCAAATGAGAAAATTTTACTTATTCGCTTGTTTAGTCTTAGTTTTAAAGTTCATTTTAAATGCACAAATACTTTCATCTTATTATGATGCAGCACAAAATAAAATTAAAGCGGAACTAAAAACGGCACTACACCAAATAATCAAAACCGGACACCAAACAAATCAATATAGCGAACTGTGGCAGCATTTTACAAGGACTGACAAACACTCTTCGGGCAATGTTTGGGATATATATTCAAATTGCAATTTCAAGTTTGTTACTGATCAATGCGGTAATTACAAAAAAGAATGTGATTGCTACAACAGAGAACATGTGGTTCCGGTGAGTTGGATAGGTGGAAATATTTTGCCAATGTATGGAGACTTGCATCATATCTTGCCCGTAGATGGTTGGGTAAATAGTTTTAGAAGTAATTATCCTATTGCAAGCGTTGGAAAGGCAAGTCAAACATCAACAAATGGAAGCAAACTTGGCAATTGCAATCTTACGCAATATAGTGGAATAGTCTTTGAACCAATAGATGAATACAAAGGAGATATGGCAAGAATATTTATGTATATGGCAACACGATATGAAGATTTGATTCCAAAATGGTCGAAAAATACTCAATATGCTTCTGCAATATTTGACGGAACAACATTTCCCGGTTTCACTAATTGGTCAATCGAACTATATCTTGAATGGCATGAAATGGATCCTCCTTCTCAAAAAGAAATTAGTAGAAACGACTCAATTTATGCGATTCAAAAAAATCGAAACCCATTTATTGATTATCCCGAAATGGCAAGACAAATATGGAGCGTAAGTGCAACAACACAAAACTTTAAACTTGATAGTCGCATTAATATTTATCCTAATCCTGCTACTGATTTTGTATATATTGCATCAGATACACCTTTGAAAAGCATTTGCATATATCAAATAAATGGACAAAAAATATCTTGCAAAGAAGTTGAAGGAAATAAGGTTCATCTTGAAACTATTAATCTTGTGAAAGGCTTATACTTTATAGAATGTTTTGATAAGAATAATCAAGTTATATGGAGCAAATTGATAAAAGATTAATTTCATTATCACTTTTCATCTATTCCAATCAAATTGATATTTAATAAAAATAAAAACGCTTCAATTGCGTTATAGTTTTACTGTTTTTAATTGCAATATACTATAAATTACATCTTAAAAATGCTTAATTTTGCAATGCTTTATTTGAAGAAATGAATATCCGTATAATACTGTTAATCACCTTATTAACTTTTGTAAATTTGTCATTATTAGCTCAAAAATATACTATCAGCGGATATGTTACTGACGAATCTACAGGCGAATCGTTAATAGGTTGTAATGTTTTTGTAAAAAGCCCTATCAGAGGAACAACTACTAACACTTACGGATTTTATTCACTTACACTTGAAAAAGGCGAATATGAATTGCATTGCTCCTACATTGGATATAATGATTTTTCAGTTAAAGTAAATCTTGACAAAAATCAATCAATAAAGATTATACTTAACACAACGGCTATAACAACGCAAGAAGTTATTATTATAGGAGAAAAACCTGATAAAAACATACAATCTGCTAATATGGGGACAATTTCTTTGCCCGTAGAAAAGGTTAAAACTATTCCGGCAATTTTGGGAGAAGTGGACATATTAAAAACTCTACAATTAAAACCGGGGATACAATCAGGAAGTGAAGGTACAACTGGTATTTATGTTAGAGGCGGAGGTCCCGACCAAAATTTAATTCTTCTTGATGAAGCAGTCGTTTATAATGCAAGTCATCTTTTTGGTTTTTTCTCGGTATTTAATGCTGATGCAATTCAAAATATCGAAATGCACAAAGGCAATATGCCTGCAACTTATGGAGGCAGATTAGCATCAGTTCTTGATGTTTCAATGAAAGAAGGGAATAATAAAAATTATCATGCCGAAGGTGGTTTAGGTTTAATCTCTTCTCGTCTGACACTTCAAGGACCTATTAAACAAGATACTTCATCGTTCATAATTTCAGGCAGACGCACCTATGTTGATGTGGTCATTAAACCTTTCGCAAACAAAAATTCTCCACTCAAAGCATCAGATTATTATTTTTACGATTTGAATGCAAAAGTAAATTATAAAATTTCTGATAAAGACAGACTATATCTGAGCGGATACTTTGGAAGAGATGTTTTTGACCTTAATAGTAGATCATCTGAATTTTCAAATGCAATACTCTGGGGCAATTCAACTGCTGTTGCAAGATGGAACCATTTATTTAATCAAAGATTATTTGCAAATACATCAGTTATATATAGTAATTACAATTTTGGGTTTGATATTATTCAACAGCAATATGACATGAAATTGCGTTCAGGAATTGAAGATTGGAACACAAAAATTGATTTTACATATATTCCATCAACAAGCCACACTATTAAATTTGGAGCTAATTATACATATCATACTTTTACACCTAACAATGTTTCGGCAAAAACAGGAGATGTTGCCTTTGATCTTGGAGAAACTGTAAAACTCTACTCACATGAAGGAGCTTTGTATGTAAATGATGAGTTTGACATTACTAATCTCATTAAAGTAAATGCCGGATTAAGATATTCGGGATATGTACATGTTGGGCCTTTTGATAGGTATATCAAAGATTCATTTACAAATGAAACAATAGACACAATTTCATATTTAAAAAATCAAAAAATTAAAGATTATCACAATATTGAGCCACGACTATCAGCAAGGTATCTTATAAATGAATTTTCATCTATTAAAGCAGGATATACGCAAAACTATCAATATATACATTTAGCATCATTAAGTTCAATAACACTCCCAACCGACATTTGGGTTCCGAGCACAGATTTAGTAAAACCTCAATTCGGGACACAATACTCTATCGGTTATTTCAGAAACTTTATGAAGAATATGTTTGAAGCATCTATTGAGGTTTACTATAAAGACCTTCAAAATCAAATTGAATATAAAGAAGCAGCCTTGATTGAAGACAATTTAAACAATAATGCAGATAATAGTTTGGCTTTCGGTAATGGAACTTCATACGGCATTGAATTAATGCTGAACAAACAATTTGGGAAACTCAATGGTTGGATAGGATATTCTTGGGCTAAAACAACAAGAAAATTCCCTGAAATTAATCTTGGTAGAGAATTTCCTGCAAAATATGACAGACGACACGATGCTTCAATTGTAGCCATTTATGATTACAGCAAGCAACTTTCATTTTCTTTAATATGGGTATATGCTACAGGCAATACAGCCACATTACCTATTTCAAGATATATTATAGGTGGAAATATTATTAACGAATATAGTGAACGAAATTCGTTTCGTATGCCTCCATATCACAGAATGGATATTTCCATAAACTGGACACCAAAACCTAAGCGAAAAAAAGCATGGGAATCAAGTTGGAATTTCTCTATATATAATGTTTACAATAGAAAAAATCCATATTATATATACTTTGAAACCATAGGTAATGTTAGCGAAGGCTATCTTGAAACACAAGCAAAACAAGTGTCCTTATTCCCAATTTTACCTTCAATTACTTACAATTTTAAATTTTAAAAAGTATGAAAGTAAAAACAAACATAGAGTTATTAGTCTTAAGCGGTTTAATTTTAGCTTTACTTATGCTTAGTTCATGCGAAAAAGAAATCGAACTAAAGCTACCAGAAGCAGAGTTAAAATTAGTAGTCGAAGGCTGGATTGAACAAGACTCATTTGCTATTGTATCTATCACACGAAATGCTTCATACTTTGATAAAGTTGATACAGCCGTAATACTTAATTCATTTGTTAAAAATGCCGAAGTTTACATTTCAGACTCAGACGGAAAGTCTGAAAAATTAGAATTAGATTATTCAAATGCTTTCAAAAATATTTGGCCACATATCTGTTATAAGGGCAAAAGTTTAAAGGGCGAAATTGGCAAAACATACCATTTAACAATATATGCAGAAGGCGACACCATACTTGGCAAAACAACTATTCCCGAACCTACGACATTAGACTCATTGTGGTGGAAACCTGACAATATCAATAATCCAGATAATGACTCTCTTGGATTTATTTGGGCTAATTATTCTGACGATCCTAATGTTTCTAAATATTACCGATTTTTCACAAAACGACTTGGACGAGATAATAATTTTATTCCTATCTTTGGTTCTGTTTATACAGATGAATTTTTTCAAGGGAAAGAATTTACTTTTTATCTACACAGAGGAGTAGGCATAATAACTGATGTTGAAGCACTGCAAGATGACGAAGAATTGTTTTACTTTAAAAAAGGAGATACGGTTGATATAAAACTGACAAGCATTGATAAAGAACATTATGAATTTTGGAGAACTATTGAACAAGAGGTATTAATGGGCGGAAATCCGTTTATGTTTCCTGCCGTAATTAGACATAATGTTACTAATGCAATTGGTGTTTTTGGAGGATACAGTATCACATATTATAGATTAATAATTGGAAAAGAATAAATTTTAAATATATGGAAAAAACTAAATGCTTAATTATTGGATCCGGACCAGCCGGATATACTGCAGCTATTTACACATCAAGAGCTGATTTAAAACCTATTTTATATGAAGGATTACAGCCCGGTGGACAATTAACAATAACAACAGAAGTTGAAAATTTCCCCGGATACCCTCAAGGAATTGATGGTCCAAACATGATGGAAGACTTTAAAAAACAGGCTTTACGCTTCGAAACTGACATTCGTGCAGGAATGATAACAAAAGTTGATTTTTCAAAACGACCATTTATTTGCACTGATGAGTCAAACAAAACAATAGCCGCCGAAACTGTTATCATAGCTACCGGCGCTAGTGCAAAATGGTTAGGAATACCATCAGAAGTAAAGTTCAACGGCTTTGGTGTGTCTGCATGTGCAACTTGTGACGGATTTTTCTACAGAGGAAAAGATGTAGCAATAGTAGGCGGAGGCGATACTGCTGCCGAAGAAGCAACTTATCTTGCCAAATTGTGTAGAAAAGTTTATCTAATTCACCGCCGAGACGAACTTAGAGCAAGCAAAGCCATGCAAAATAAAGTATTTGACACCCCAAATATTGAAGTCGTTTGGAATCATACAATTAAAGAAATTGTTGGCATTGAACAAGGTTTTACAAAAGCCGTAAATGGTGTTATTTTAGAAAATGTACACACAAAAGAAGAAAAGAAAATTGACATTGACGGAATTTTTATGGCAATCGGGCATAAACCAAATTCAGATATATTTGTCGGGCAAATAGACTTATACGAAAATGGATACATTAAAACGAAAACCGGCACAACCCAAACAAGCGTAGAAGGTGTTTTTGCCGCTGGCGACATTCAAGACCAAACATACAGACAAGCAATAACCGCCGCAGGTAGTGGCTGTATGGCTGCTATTGAAGTTGAACGATTTTTAACACTTCAATAAATTATTGCTTTATTTTCTCTAAAATGCTTGCTAACTGATTACGCTATAATGTCAATCAATTAGAAAAATATATATTATCTTTGTCATAATTAGATATTTATGTAGTATATATTGAACTATAATAATTTCACAAGATAGTTTATGAAGTTTTCAATTATTATTCCAACTTACAATCGTGCTAATTTTTTATCAAAAGCTATTAATAGCATTTTAGAGCAAACATACCAAGATTGGGAATTAATCATCGTTGATGACGGCAGCACAGACAATACAAAAGAACTTGTATCACAATATCAAGACGAACGCATTAAATATATATATCAAAACAATGCAGAACGAAGTGCGGCTCGAAATAATGGCATAAAACATGCAACAGGAAACATCATTTGTTTTATGGATAGCGATAATTACTATTTAAGTGAACGACTTGAAAACTTGAAAACTTCTATTGAAAAATCTGAATACAAAACTGCAATGTTCTATTCTGACATTATTTATCATTATTCAGACACAGATATCAAAAAGCAAAAAAAAGGAAGACATTTCGCTTTTCCGATTGACCATGATGCACTTATGACTGATGTAATAGCTACTCCTCAAGTATTTATAAGTCAGGAAATTCTTCGAAAATATACATTCAATGAAAAATTTAATGTGGGAGAAGATATGGAATTGTGGTTTAGAATAGCAGAAGAATATCCAATTGTTTACATTGAAGAACAAGCAACAGTAATTGAAACAGAACATGAAGGTCGCTCTGTAAATTATAATAGTTTTTCAAATGTCAGACAAATAGACACTTTCAAATTTATGTTTTCCGCAGGACATCCAGCCAATAAAGTTTCTCAAAAACTTAAACGAAAAAAATTAGAAGAAGCATTTTTAAGAGCATGTTATTATTACTCCATAAAAAAACAAACAACAAAAGCAATTAAATCATTAATGGCTTCTTTCTACTATGCTCCTATTAACACTAAATCTAAATTTAAAGCTAATCTTTTCTTTTTGTTAATAACCGGAAATTTCGATAAAATTGAACAAATTATTTAAACAGATGTCCGCTTCATTTAAAAACATTTTATTAAAAATATATTCTTGGCCCCTTGTGTCAAAAGAAAAAGCCAATCAACATCAAAAAAAAATTAGAGATACAGAGTGGGAAGCGATTCAAAAATATATTCAAATTGGAAAATTTATTGATATCGGAAGCGGAGCCGGTTATGCACTAAAAAAAGCTACAGAATTGGGAAATACAATATATGGCATCGACCCAAACCCCGGCGAACATGGAGTTGGCAGAACAGGTTCGGGATTTCATATTGCAGATGTAAATATTATTCAAGCAAGTGCTGAAAACATTCCATTTGATGACAAAATATTCGATACAGTATATTCTTCTCATGTATTAGAACATGTTGAAGATGTAAACTTGAGCTTATCGGAAATAAAACGAATACTCAAAGATGAGGGAGTGCTTATTATTGGCATGCCAACTGCTTCTATGGCTTTTATTAACCTTACTACAAATACTTTATTCACAATTCATCAACGATTAATTAATTTTTTTCTTTCCTCTTTTGTTAAAACAGGAAAAACAACTTTTAGGCAATTATTTGTCCCTAATTCTCATAGTCACACAAATAAAACTGTATGTTTCGACTTAAAGTATTATCGCGTTAAAAATTGGGAAAAAATTATTTCTAAACACTTTCAAATTCAAGAAGTCATAAAACCCGCTTTATATCCATATCCTGAGAAAGTACAATTTTTCCCAATACATAAAAATAGATTTTATTCAAGTAGTGT
>CAZKDV010000006.1:8166-45056 GCA_964551645.1 uncultured Bacteroidales bacterium
ATGATGATAAATCTGTATATCGCAATAATAACAGTATTTTAATCACAAAAGGAAATACAGATTTAAGCAAAAATCTCGGAAAATACTATATAGACCTAACTCCCTCAATAGTGCATTATACCGACCGTATTTTTGGCGATTTTGATACAAACGGAGTGCCAATGAGAGGATGCGGACAAGAAGCAACATATTTTCCCATTACAATTGCTCAATATGGGCTCATATTACACGATATCTGGATTAAAAACCAAGATTTGACAAACTATAAAAAAACGATGACAAAGTGTTTGCAATGGTTTGAAAGCAATAAAGAAGACTTTAACTCCACTTATGTGTGGAGAAGTCCTAAAGAAGGCGACCATTATCCTTTGGAAGCAAACTGGGCATCGGCAATGGCGCAAGGGGAAATTATATCATTTTATTTGAGAATGTATCAAATATTGAAAGATGAAACATTATTGGAAACAGCAAAAAAGGCATACAAATTTATGAAAATTGAAGTAAAAGACGGTGGTGTATGTAGATATGATGAAAATGGCGATTTGTGGCTTGAAGAATATCCAACAACTGACAGACCCTCTTATGTGCTTAACGGATTTATATACGCAATATTTGGACTGTTTGATTTATATAGAGTTACTATAGATAGTGAAGTAAAAAAAGACATTGATGCTTGTATTTTAACTTTGAAAAAAAACATACATATTTACGATGCAGGTTATTGGTCATACTACGACCACTACTACAAAGAACTCGTTCAATACTATTACCAAAAAAATGTTCATCCTCCTCAATTAGAAGCATTATACGAATTAACTCAAGAACCTATATTTCAAAAATATGCAATAAAGTGGAAACGACAATTAACTTGGTATAATTATGCTTTTGTTCAAATAATGTACAGAGTATTGCCTCGCTACAGAAAACTTCAACAACTATTGAGAAAATGAAAAAATTACGAATATTACATGCAATCAAAGGATTGGGGAAAGCAGGTGCCGAAAGATTATCTCTTGATATCTGTAACGAACTGCACAAAAGAAATGACATTGAAGTATTGTTAATTTCAATGAGTAATGAAAATGCTTACCCTTTTTTAACCGAAACAATTCCATTTAAAGTAATTTCATCAAAAGTACGCCCTTCAATATCTGGAAAATCAATTATTGACACTAAAGAATATGTTGAAATTGTTCAGAACTTCAAACCCGATATTATACATTCGCATTTGTTCAGAACCGAATTGCTGACAAGAGAAATCCCTTTTCAAGATGTCAAATATATTACACACTGTCATGACAAAATGCGTGAATTAGAACTATTTTCGTGGAAAACACTTAGTAGTAAGCAAAAATTAGTATTCTGGTATGAAAGGCAATGGATATTAAAAAAATATAAAGCTGTTGATAACACTTTTTTGGCAATTTCAGAAGACTTAGAAAAATATTACCTAAGAGTACTTCCTCCAAAATTAAGAAAAACGAAAGTTTTACACAATGCCGTAAATACTAATCAATTTGCAAGTGCATACAGAGACCGAAGCCATGATAAAGACACTTTAAAACTTGTAAATGTTGGTAGTTTTTCGCATAAAAAAAATCAACAATTCCTTGTTGATGTAGTAAATATATTAGTAAATCAAATGAATATTCCCGTTTCTTTACAATTGCTCGGAGATGGAGAATTGAAAGAAAATGTTTATGCTAAAGCCAGAAAGTATAATTTATTAAGCTATATTAGCTTTGAAGGTAAGGTTAACGATGTTGAAGAATATTTACGCAATTCTTATTTGTATATTCACTCTGCTTATATTGAGGATTTTGGTTTAGTTCTCTTAGAGGCGATGTCGGCTGGTTTGCCTGTGATTTGCCTTGATGGCGGCGGGAATAGAGAATTAATTCAAGAAGAAAAAAACGGATATATTTTTGAAGAGCAAAATGCAGAAGCATTTGCCGAACGAATAGCTTCATTATGGTTGAACAAACAACTTTACAAAAAAATATCTGATTTTGCACAAAAGTTTGCAAAACAATATGATATTAAAGAATATGTTGATAAACTGATAGATATTTATAAAGAAATAACTGAGAAAAAAGAATAACACAATAAACTTTAATGAGCAAACATCAGTTTGAAATGAAGAAAACACTAATAATACTTGCCGAATATTACCCTTATGCTCCAAGTGAATTTTTCCTTGATGATGAGTTGCGAGTGAACTATAATAGATTTGAAGAAATTGTAGTTTTAGTAAACAAACCCAAGACTGACCATCTCAATCGCTTTATTCCACGAAATGCACAAATTATTTCTTACGACAATATAATAAAGCAAAAAGACAAGTTTAAAGCTCTAATTATGATGTTTTCGGCAATGGTGAAAGATGAAATCAAAATTGCAAAAAACAAATACAAATCAGTCTCATTATTGCAAAAAATGAAAGTCATTTTCATGGAACTTGCTCGAGCTTTTAATGTAAAAGCTCAAATTTCTCGACTGTTAAAAGACAAAAATATTGATAATTCGCAAGTAATTTTGTATTCTTATTGGCACGATTACAAAAGCTTAGCTTTATGTTTTCTAAAAAAAGACAATCCTAATTTAACTTGCATAGCCCGAGCACACGCTTGGGATATTTTTGCTGATAGACACAGTATTCCATATCTTCCATTCAAAACACAGCTTGTTAAAACTCTTGATTCTACTTACTCTATATCATACGCTGGAGAACAAGAATTGATAAGACAAACATCAATTGAATATAAAACAAAGATTAAACTTTCAAGATTAGGCAAAAACAATCATCGACAAGCAATTTTCAAAAAAGAAAAATCGGGATTTACTTTTTGCAGTTGTAGCAATATGGTTGCTATTAAACGCATTCATCTTATTATTGATATTCTTAAAGAACTTCAACTTGACGATATACGCTGGATTCACTTTGGTGGAGGCAAATTGCAACAAGACATTAAACAATACGCTCAAAAGCAGATACCGCATATTAATTTTGAGTTCAAAGGATATGTGAGCAATAATAAGTTACTTGATTTTTATGCTTCAAATTATGTTGATCTATTTATTAATGTAAGTGAGTCAGAGGGCATTCCTGTTAGCATTATGGAAGCAATTTCAGCCGGGATTCCAATACTGGCAACAAATGTCGGCGGAACTTCAGAAATAGTACATAAAAAATTTGGCTTATTGATAGATAAGGATTTTGATGTTTTTTCTGTTGCCCGAGAAATTGAAGATTTTCTTCTTTCCAAACCTTCCAAAATTGAAAATATACGCACAAAAGCATATAAATTTTGGAGGCAAAAATACCGTGCAAATGCAAATTATTCGTATTTTGCAAAGGATATAATAAACTTAAATAGCGAATAATTACCTTTTTAATATTTTCTTATAAACTAAATCGTATTTTTTTACTCCTGCTTCCAAACTAAACAATGAATTTGCAGTTTCGTGCAGATGTTCTTTTGAAATATCATTCAATTTATCAAGATTATTAATTATGTTTTCAAATTCATTTGAAGAAAAATTGTTAACTAACAAACCTAGTTTATTTGTTTGAATAATTGCATCAACATCGCCCACGCCTGTATTTGCAATAATAGGAATACCCATTCCCAAAGCCTCAGCTAATTTTGTTGGAGAAGATGCTTTTTTTGAAAAAGTTGGAATAATAAAAAACAAGTTTACATCAGAAGCATTCAGATATTGTGGCACTTGGTTTCGCGAAGCAGCAACTACAGAAATATCATTAGCTAAAATACCTTTTTTTTCTGCAATTGATTTTAACATTTGCTCTGACTCTTTTGAAATAAACAAAAAATGTGCATCAGGCTTTTTCTCTTTTAATTTAGAAAAAAAATCCAACATTTCGTCAAACATATACCAAGTTCCAATTGAACCAAGATAAGATACCACAAAAGCAGAATTATTTATTCCTAAGTCTTTTCTAACATTTTTTTTATCAAACTCTGTATATGACGAAAAAGAAAACAAATCCATATCAGCACAACATGGTATCATTTCAAATGGAATATTTTTAAATCCATTCCAAGTTCTAATTTCTGCAATCCCTGCATCTGTCAAACTTATATTATAATCGGATTTAAGTAAATATTGTTTTTCCTTTTTTTTAAAATATTTATAAATAACATTAAATATAGGGTTTTTAATATTCCAAATTTTACCTTCCACTCTTTCGTCAGCCCAAAAACCACGCATATCAAAAATAAATGGTAAAGAATATTTTTTTTTCATTTCCAGAGCAATCAAAGCAGACAGATAACTTCGTGCATGTATAAATGAAAATGAATATTTTTTGTGCAATAAATTTGCAGTTTGATACATCTGATATAAATCATATAAAGTTGAAAATATCGGAGGTTTTGAGGTATATCTTAATGGATGCCACTCTATATTATTTGCTTTTGTTATTGCCAAAATTTCATCTTTGTCTTGTTCAAATCTATTTGCTTTTTCAAAACTAAGAATATGAATTTTATATGCAAGACTTGACAATCCAACGAAGTATGGCAATATTTGTGAACGACCAAGTGGATCAGTCAAGCCATCATAAGAAATAAATAATACTCTACCTTTTCCCTGCATGCTTTCCAATAGTTGATTTAAATTGTTCGTGTAAAGGCTTAGTCAAATCTTCTTCTTCAATCGTTTTTTCTTCTTTTTTCTTTTTATAGTTATCATAAACATACAAAAGTCCAAACACTAAAAAAGGTAATAACGGAATCTTAAATCTTACTAATGCTCCAAAATTTGATGTAGAAAGCCCAATTCCTAATGCCATCATTAAAGAATAAGCAAAGCAATAAATCAAAAAAGGTTCTTTTGATAATTGTTTAAAAAAGAAAACCGGTCCTGCCCGAAAAAAAACAATAAAAACAAGAAATAGTAATATAGTATTTTCTAAGCCTGATAAAATCATTGTTACTTTTCCAGCTTCCCACAAAAATGGACGAAACAATCCTGCAACAACTGCTTTAGGAGCAACACTCAAAGCACCTGCAATAGTTGGTTCATAATCGCCAATATCAAAAGATTGACCTCCATAATATTCTTGCTTCAAATCTTGTTGTGCAATAACAGCTTTATCCAACATACTATCTACACTTGAATATGTGCTTTCAGAATATGATGCCATAAAACTTAACATCCAAACTCCACCAAATAATGCAATCAGCATAAAAATAGGAAATACAATAACTCTCAACATTCTATTTTCTACTTTGTATAGATATTGAAAGCCTAACCACACAAAACCTGCAGCAACAACAGAATAAAGAATATAAGTTTTAAGAACCAACACTAAATATCCCAAAATAAACAACCATATAAAATTGAAAATATTTAATTTTCTTTGAAAAAATATCTTATAGAAGTACATGAGAAATAATATTGAAAAAGTATAAGTAAATGTATCCTTAAACAAACCAGAACTCCAAAATAATACTGAAGGAACATATAAGAAGGCTATGGCTAACATTTTCGTTTTATCGGGTAATAAGGAATTGAAAAACCTAAAGCATTTCCAATTAAACATATACATAAATGCATTTACTACAGTACTTGTAATATAATAATTTTTGAAACTAATAATTGCAAAAGGGCTGATTAATCGGTGTGTCATAAAAATACCAGGATCTTTATGCGGAACATAACCTAAACCAGCGAATTTATATAAAGTTTCTGGGGTAAAATTACCCGTCATAATCTTAAAATATGCAGCAGGATCTTTGAGTAAAATTTCTCCAAGTGCATAAGAGTTTATTAAATAATAAAAAGTATCTCCGACTCTTTTATAAAAAAAGTCATACATAAATGCAGTAAAAAGTCCAACAAACATTTTAAACAACAAACCCCTAATAAATATTTTTTTAAGTAATGGTTCGTTGTTAAATTTTGCTCGTGCATAGGTTCTATATGCTAAATAGATTATTAAGGCATACAAAACCATAAAAAATATGTCCCAAAAAGTAAAAAATTCTAATCGTTGAATAGGACTAATTTTTTCTATTTCTTCATAAATAATATATTCGTCCATTTGTGTTTAGAGTAGTTTGCTTTTTAGGTTTACAAAGATAAAGTTTTTCACACAATAAAATAATTTACAAACTTTAATAAAATTTTTGAAGATTCAATATGCAGGTGGCAATTATATCTTTATAATAAATCATTTTTTCGAGTGTTAAGTTTTATAAAAATAAATAAGAGTGCGGTAAATGCAATAAGAGATGAGCCTCCGTAACTAAAGAAAGGTAAAGGAATACCAATTATAGGTAAAATATTTATTGTCATTCCGATATTTATTAAAAAATGTATAAATATTACCGATGCAACAGAATAGCCATAAATTCTTGAAAAAGCAGATCTTTGTTTTTCAGACAAAATAATAATTCTAATGATCAATGTTAAAAACAAAGCTATTAGAAATAAACTTCCTAAAAAACCCCACTCCTCGCCTATGGTGCAAAAAATAAAATCAGTGCTTTGCTCTGGCACAAAATTATACTTAGTTTGCGTTCCTTTTAAAAAACCTTTGCCTGTTATACCGCCAGAACCTATCGCTATAAGTGATTGATTAATATTGTAGCCCACACCTCTTGGGTCAACTTCTTTGCCAAGTAATACCATAATCCGATCTTTCTGGTGCGGTCTCAAAATTTCGTCAAAAATAAAATCAACACTCAATACAAATATTACTGATACACAAAACAAAAGAAAAATATTTACAAGTTTTTTTCTTGGCAGTTTACGATACATCCATGATAAAAGCATAAATAATGCAAATAATATTCCTATAAGCAAATATTCATTTACTAATAAAGTAAGTACAAATAAAACAATCAACCAAAACATCAATAAATACCAAATGTGCGACCAACCTTCTCTGTAAAAGACAATAAAAAACGCAATAAAGACCAATGCAGTACCTGTATCTTTCTGCAAAAGAATTAATAAAGCAGGCAGTATAATTAATCCAATACTTATCATTCGGTCTTTCGAGTTGTGTAATGATTTAAAAGGACGACTTAAATAATATGCAACAGCTAATGATAAAGCAACTTTAGCAAACTCAGAAGGTTGTAGTCTAATACTATCACTAATAATTATCCATGATTTTGAGCCAGCCACTTCAGAACCAATTACTAAAACAGAGCATAAAAACAATATCATTGCAATGTATATTGGAATTGCAAATGTTGAAAAAAATCGAGCATCAACAATTAAAATAATTAAAGCTAAAACAAGAGACACAAGTATCCACACCAATTGCTTTCCGTAGTTATATGATAAGTCGAAAATATTAAATGATTGTCCAATATATTCTGTTGAAAAAATATTTGACCAACCCCAAAAAATCATAACAAAATATAATAGGATTAGCACCCAATCAATACGGTCAAAAATAGATTGTTTTATTGTTCTCATCTGCTAAGTAAACTAGTTTGAATAATAAATTCTTCTACATTTTTGCGACTAACATCTCCTGTCAAATATTTCTCTATCATCAAACTCACAATGGGTGCGGCATAAGTAGCTCCATAACCTGAATTTTCAATAAGTGCAGCAATAGCAATTTTTGGATTATCTTTAGGAGCAAACGCAATAAATACGGAATGATTTCTGCGAGGCGGATCTTGGGCAGTACCTGTTTTTCCGCACACTTCAAATCCAACAACTTCAGCATTGCGTGCCGTTCCACTTGTTACAACCTCTCTCATTGCATTAGCAAAAATATCGCAAGTGTGCTTACTTAGCATTGTTTGAACCTTAGTTTGATATTTTGAATTTAAAAAGTGAATATTATTAATTGCTTTCACTATATGAGGTGGAATATACCAACCTCTATTTGCAATAATAGCAGTAAAATTAGCAAGTTGCAAAGGAGTTACACCTATCTCACCTTGCCCAATAGCAATTGACATAATATTGTTCGCTTTCCAGTTTGAGCGTCTTAATCTATTATTATAAAATTCAACTGTTGGGACAAAACCTGATAATTCATTCGGGAAATCAGTTCCAAGTTTCACCCCAAAACCTAAACTAATTATATATGTTCTCCATCTTTCATAACCATCTTGTGAACTTGCAAACTTTCTATTATCAATAAAATTTTTAAATACATGACAAAAATAAGTATTACATGAATATGTCGTTGCTCCAATTAAATCCGTAGGAGATGCATGTGCATGACATTTAATCGTATGACTTCCTAAGCTATAACCTCCTCCACAACCAAATGCAGTATTTTCTGTAATAATCCCTTCTTCAAGAGCTGCTATTCCGCTTACAATTTTAAATGTACTTCCAGGCGGATATCGGGTCATTATAGCCCTATTGAACAATGGATTATTATCTTTATCATAAAGAAGTTTCATGTAATTATTTCCTCTTTCATGTCCAACAAGTAAATTTGGGTCATAAGCAGGGCTACTAACACTTGCCAATATTTCTCCTGTTGATGGCTCAATTGCTACAATTCCACCTCTTTTATTTTTCATTAGAGTTTCACCGTATTCTTGCAAAACAGCATCAAGTGAAAGATATAGGTCGCTTCCAGGAATAGGTTTAGTATCATGCTTTCCATCTTCATAACTTCCTTTTTCACGATTATGTACATCAACTAGTACAAGACGAATACCTTTTTCACCTCTGAGCAATATCTCATAAGAGTTTTCAACTCCGCTAACCCCGATACTTTCACCCATTCTGTAATATGGATTTGAATCAATTGTTTGTTGCGTAACTTCGCCTATATATCCGAGTGTATGAGCGGCAATTGGAAGAGGATATTTTCTAACTGAACGAGTTTGAATAAAATGACCCGGAAACTTATATACACTTTCTTGAATGTACGAATATTGTTCAATACTAAGGTTTGATACTAAAATGCTCGGCAAAAACATACTGTATTTTTTAATACTAGTTAATTTGCTTTTATACACTTCCAAGTCAACATTCAATAATTTACACAATTGTATAGTATCAAATTCTTTTATCTGTCTAGGAATAACCATTAAATCATAAGTAGCGTCATTATGAACTAATAGTTTTCCATTTCTATCATAAATTAATCCTCGAGCCGGATAGTCATAAATATAACGCAAAACATTTTTTTCAGCCGATACTTTGTATGAAGATGATAACACCTGAATGAAAAACAATTTAGCAACAATCAACAAGCCTGCAATGAGGAAAGCTATGATAAAAACTCTTTGTCTTACCTCGTATTTATACTTCACTTCTTAATGTTTAACCTAAATTATTAAAACTTTAATGTTAATCCAACACTTGGCATAAATGGCAACTGATTGATGCGTTCTTTCGTGAGTCTGTCAAAATAAAAAATATTTGCTCTATTATATAAGTTTGTCGCACCGATAGTCATATCAAGTTGAATTTGCTCAGTGAAATAAGTGGTATATTTATAGCTAAAATCCAATCTATGATAAGTTGGTAATCTACCATCATTAAACTCAGCAAACAATATCCCCAATTCTTCATTTGTGAAGTTAATATCTGTTTCAAGACCTTCATCGAAAGTAATTAAAGGATAATGTCCTTTATTGCGAGTAAATGGGAAACCTGAACCGAAATTCCATCTAATGCTAATTTCATTATTTTTTTGTCCTCCAAAAATATAAGTAAATATAAAGTTAGCATTATGCCTTCTGTCGTAATGTGGGACATACTCAGTTATACCATCAAATCTATTCACATAGCTCAAAGAATAAACAGCCCAAACATAGAAAATTCGTTTGTCATATTTTACTGATAAGTCCATTCCATAGGCATTTCCCTTTTCTATTATATAATCCTTTTTTAAATAGTCTGGTTTATCTGAATATTCAGGAGAATCATCAAATACTTTATTTTTGTTCAAATTGGTTAACTGAGGGAAGTACTTGTAATAGCCTTCTAAATTCAAAGTTGTATATTCAAAAATATCATACTCAACACCTGCAATTATATGTTGCGACTTTTGTAATTTGTGTTGAAGTTCTTTGCCATTAAATGATTGTTGTAAATTATCTGGTCCTGAAAGAAAGCCATAGAAAAGATTAACAACATCTCTATCTGAATTAGCTGCAATTAAGTTTTGCGAATAGAACCCTCCAGCACCTTTCAATCTTAGCTTATCAGAAAGTAATATTTTAAATGCAAATCTTGGCTCTATTGAAATATTTGAAAGAGACGCATAATAGTGAACCCTAATACTTGGCTCAATTATTGATTTTTTAACGGTTATTTTATCTTTATAAAAACCAGCAATTTCTGTGGTATATTGTTCTTGCTTAATTGTTCTATTAGCTGTATTAACAAATTGAAAATTTGTATTAAATCCTTGCATCTCAAGTCCGTAAACAATTTCTTGTTTTGGGGCGAAATAACTAAAATTCAAACCCATATTAAAACCACTAATTTGACTAGTTTTTGATTTATCTTGACCATCGTCGAGTTTAATTAAATAATCTGAATATCCAAGATAACCATCAATAATTGTTGTTGTTCCGCTTGGAACAAGCATAAAACTTAAACCAAGTCCAGAATTTTTCCACGAATAATTTGCAATCTCACGATATAAAACATCATCAGTAAAATTGAATCCAAAAAGACTAAGTTTACTTCCACTTTCTGTATTTATACTATACTTCCCATATAAATCAGTAAAATTAAATGGCAAACCAGCTTCATCAATATATTCATATAACAATTTTGAACTTTCTTTTAAGTATGAATTTTTTCCTGCAAAAATAAATGAAGAACTTGTTCCTGTTTCTGAATTAAACTTCTTAATTGGTCCTTCGAGTATAACTTTAGAACCAAAAGTGGTTGCTCCAACTGAACCGCCCAATCTTTTTCTATTCCCTTCACGGGTTGTTATATCCATAATTGATGATATTCTTCCTCCATATTCAGCTCCAAAGCCACCAGTATAAATATCTACATTTTTAAGAATATCCGTTTCAAAAACTGAAAACAAACCAATTGAATGAAAAGGATTGTAGATAATAATTCCATCTAACAAAATCTTATTTTGTATTGGAGCTCCACCACGAATATATATTTGCCCGCCTTGATCTCCTGTAAAAATCACACCTGGCAATACTTGTAAATACTGCGCTAAGTCTGGAGTACCTCCAACCGATGGAATACTATTTATTTGCTTAGGCGTAACTTTTACAACAGATGTTTTTGTTTCTTTAACAGCAGATTGTTTCTCTGCAGATATATAAACTGTTGATAGTTGTACTGAAGATTTCTCAAGATAAATCCGCTTATTTATAATTTGACCTGCAAAAACAGAAACTGGCTCACGAATTGTATCAAAACCTAAGTATGTAACAATTAGTGTATAGTCTCCCGGTTTAACATTAGATATTGTAAAATGCCCATTAACATCTGTTGATGAACCTATTGTCGTTCCCTCAAAATAAACATTTGTAAAAATAATAGGCTCTCCTGTTTCTTTTTCATATACAAATCCCCTTACAGACGCATTCTGAGAAAACAAAGAAGTAGATATAATGATAAAAAAAAGCGATAAGTAATATTTCATGCAATTTAAATAATATTGTTCTATTGCAAAAGTAATAAATAACACGAAATTATTATGTTATTTACGGATAAGTTTCACATAAATATTATCTATTGTGCATTTATAACAAATTTCATTTATAGCCAATTCTATTAATAAATGCCAACTATATTAAATAAAACAGTAACTCTAAAATTAGATTTTCCTTGATAGCTATAATTATTTTTGTTTTGAAGTTTTTGCAAATTTATATGAAAACCCTACAGCAAAAACTTCTTTAAATTGAGTTCTCGGACCTGATTTATCAATTATTCCATCTTTATTAGTATCAATATCAATCTTAATATCATCATCGTAAATTAAATGAGTTGCTATGCTAGCAGTAATATACTGATTGATTTTCATTGATAATAAAACTTCCCAGTTAACATCAATATTTTTTGGTTTTTCTAAATAATTAGAAAATAGGTCTAGTTTATTTTGTATAGAAACATTTTCCAAAAGTTCAGTTTTATATAATAAGCGAATATAGCCTCCAAATTCAGCTCTATTCATTTTACCGGGGGCAACACCAAATGCTCCAACATTTGACAATGCTTTATTATTTACTGTAGTAATTTTTCCAGTAAGAGGAGATATAAACAAGTTAAAATCTTTACTTGGCTTGTAGTCCATTCCCGCTGCAAACAAAGTATATGCCGGTGCTAAGAAATCAGAAATAACATCATCAACATTTGGATAGTTATATCCGGGCATCATTTGTGTTTTAAAATTAAATAGAGCAGCAAAATACCAATTTTCATACGCAATTCTACCATATTTTGACACTAAGTCGATTTTGTCATCTGTTTTTCTAAGATCGTCACTTCCTTGTCGTAACAAACCATATCCAAGATCAAGTGCATTATCCCAAGCATCTTTATCCTTGCGGTAGTTCGCAAATAAACTAACTAAACTATTACCTGCAATACTATTTTGTCCACCTGCTGCCCAATTAATTAATGATGTTTGTGAAAAATTAATTGCAACTAAACCACCAGTTCTCCATCCAACAATAGTATCTTTTTTATGTTCACGCAATTTTTTCTCTCCTTCAGCAACTTGAGAATACAACATACTTGTAGTTAAAATGCTAATAAAAATAAAAGTAGTAAGTTTGAATTTCATATAATATAATTTTAAAGTTAAACATCTAATATTTTAAATACAAAGTTTGCAAAGTTAAGAAAAATATTATTTGCTTATTACAAATTGAGCAGTTGTTCTGGAACGCTGTTCAATATAAACATGTCTTGAACCTATTAAATCCTCAATAATTGCATCATTATAATTTCGTATTGTGATAAGTTTTAAATTATCGTTATATCTCACTAAAAAGACTGTTTTCAGAGTGTCTATAAAACTTTCTAACTTGCTTTTATTACAATCTGTACAAAAAGTAAAACTTATTGCACTATTTTGCATTACATTAATTTTCATTTTTAATTTTGCAAGAGTAGAGAAAATTTCTTTTAAAAAGTATTCGTTTATGAAAGAAAAATCTTTAGTTGAGACCGAAACGAGCATTTGATTATCTTTTAAAATAAAAGATGGAATTAAAGTATCATCTGTTGCTAAATAATCAATCACTGTTCCACGCATGTTTGGCTCGACAAATGACCGAATATATAATGGAATATGCTTATTCTGTAAAGGTTTAATCGTTTTAGGATGTATAATTGATTGTCCATAATAAGCAAGTTCAACAGCTTCGTGGTATGAAACATGGGGCAATAAAACAACATTGTCAAAATATTTTGGATCTGCACTATACAAGCCACGAACATCTTTCCAAATAGTAACATCATCTGCATTAAGTGCGTATGCAAAAACTGCTGCTGTAAAATCGCTACCCTCTCTTCCTAAGGTTGTTGGATTATTATCAACTGACATACCAATAAAACCTTGAGATATAGATAAATTAATGCTTTTGTCTTTTATAAAACTCTTGAAATAGTTTGCAATTGCACTTTCGGTTAGCTCCCAGTTTACTCTTGCTTCTCTATATGTGTTATCTGTAATTATCAGTTTAGTAGCATCTGCTAATGTTGATGTCAAATTATTATATAAACAATAATTATGAAGGATTAAAGAAGATAATTTTTCGCCATAAGGAATAAAAATATCATAAGTTTTATCAAAGTCTATAGTAGATGAAACCATTGCCAAACACGACTTCAAATTATTGAAAATAATTTTCACTTCTTGAAAAACTATATGGTTTTCAGGAAATAATTCTGAAATAATGCCATTATGAAAGTTTAAAATATAATGTAATTGCTCATCAAAAACTTCATTTTTAAACCAAGTCTCATGAAGTTTTTCAAAAGCATTAGTCATCTTTCCCATAGCCGAAACTATTAAAACAATCTTATCTTTATTATATTCTTTTAAAATTTCGACTGCATTCTTAATAGCATCTGTATCTTTTAATGAAGCCCCTCCAAACTTAAATACTTTCATTTCAATAATATTAATAATTAGGTGTTAATCTCTTGTTTATACAATTCTCTGTGAATTAGCTCTACATTTACATTAAATTGTTCCTTAATTCTATTTGCTAATAAATTGGCACAATAAACTGATCTATGTTGCCCTCCCGTACAGCCATAAGCAATTTGTAAATGTGTAAATTTGCGTTCGATATAATTTTCTATAGATTGTATCACGATTGCTTCTGTGTTTTTAACAAAATCTTTTACTTGGGTGTATGTTTCTAATTCCATCTTTACATCTTCATCAAAACCGGTTTTAGTTTGAAATTTTGCCTCTCGTCCAGGATTTGGTAAGGCTCTGCAATCAAATACAAATCCACCCCCATTACTTGATTTATCCGCAGGAATACCTTTCTTATACGAAAAACTATATATACTTACCGTTAATCCTGATTTATTGTCTATTTGTTCAATATTTTGGAATTTATCTGCTATTTCAGATAAAATATCTACTAAATATGGGATAGAAATAGGAATAGTAAAATTGCTTAAAATATATTTAAGATTATTTGCGGCATAAGGAATACTTTGCAGAAATAATTCTTTCCTTTCAATATAACCCCTAAATCCATAAGCTCCAAACGCTTGCATAATTCGGAGCAACATAATTGAGCCTAAATTTTCCTCAAACTCTTTTCTTGATATATCAATTTTTTTCGAAATTGTATTATAGTAATATTCTATTAGCTTATACCGCAAATTCCATGACAAATCAGCTTTTGCATCAAGAATACAAGATGCAATATCGTATTGAAGTGGACCTTTTCGCCCTCCCTGATAATCAATAAGATATACATTGTCTTTATGTATCATCATATTGCGAGATTGAAAATCTCTAAACATAAATTTATTGCTTTTATGTTTGCTCAAAATACTTATTAATGATTGGAAATCTTTTTCAAGAAAATCCTCTTCAAAATTAATACCCGAAACTTTAAGAAAATAATATTTAAAATAATTTAAATCCCAAAGCATAGCCTGCTTATTAAATTCAGAGATAGGATAACAATACTTAAATGGAAGATTTTTTGAAGCAATGGTCTGCATTAAAACTAATTCATTAATTGCTTTTTGATAATATGCAAAGACTTGATTATCATTTACTTTATTGTCTTTCTTTTGTTTTTCTATAATTGAGAATAAAGTCGTATTTCCTAAATCTTCAAGAAAATATACTGTTTCGTCAAAGCTCATACCTATAACTTTGGGAACATGAATATTATATTTCAAAAAATGATTTGTAAGCTCAATGAAAGATTTATTTTCTCTGATGTTATTGTTGTATGCAGCAATGATTGTTGAATTATCTGCCATTGTAATCCTGAAGTAAATTCTACTACTAGCAGATATAGGCAATTGAATTATATTTAAAGGAGTAAAGCTAAAGAGTGACGAAAATGCTTCAATCATTATTAAACTTAGTGCTTTCATTTTTCTTACAAATTTACAAACAAGTTTGTAAATTTATGTTATAAAAAAAGAAGTCTCACACTTCTGTGAGACTTCTTTCAAGATAATTTTAAAAAATTATTTTACAATAGTAAATGACTGATTGTCTGCATTTATAACATAAACGCCTGTTGGCAATTCAGTAACATCAATATTGATATTATTATATCCCATAACTAAGTTATGAGTTCCAGTTTTAACAACTTTACCAACTACATCTACGATAGTATAAGTCATAGTGCTATTAGCTTCAGCTTCTACTTCAATATTTAAAGCATCAACAAATGGATTTGGATATACATTAACAGAAGTAGTATTTTCAGCTACAGCTGATTTACCACCACCAGCTACAAAAGTATGAATTTTTGTAACTCCACCATATTGTTCTACGCCATCAACCATGAAATAAGAAAGAAGTCTGTATTCGTAAGTTGTACCAGGAACTAATTCAACTAATTTTTTTAAATTTGCAAAAGCATTTGTATGTAACCATGCTCCACCTAATTCTCTATAATGTATTATATATTTTGAAGCACCTACATTGTCCCAGCTAATAACAGCAGATTCACCATTATTATCTGTAACTTTAAAATTCATACTTGGTTTAGTAGTGATATTTTTCTCACCAGTAACACCTACAAATTTACCAGCTTTATATGCCATAACTCTAACTGCATATTCTTCACCTGGTTCGCGTTCCCAGAATCTGCGGTTTGTTTTATTTACCATAGTAACTGCATCTTTTGAACCATCCCAGTTAACACCTGCAGCTTTTCTAATTTGTGGGACATAAGCATCAGCACCTTCAATTGGCTCCCAGCTTAATAAGAAAGATGTTCCTATATCTTGTGAAGCTGTTATTATATTTTCAGTAATAGCTGCAGTAAATTGATATATACCTTCCCAACCTAAATATCCTGTATTGTCAGCATTAGCATATTTTAATATTCTAACATCATATTCTTGTCCTGGAACTAGTGAATATACTTGTCTACTTGTTCCATCGCTAGCACCATTTCTCCATTTTCCGGTTGTACCAGACTCAATGAATTGTACATAATAAGAGTTTGCACCGTCAAATGCTTGCCAGTTTAAAATAGCAGATGTTCCTGTATTGCCAGTCACCCAAAATACTTCATGTTTATATTTGAATGGACCATAAATTTTGCTAGCCAAATCTTTACTACAACCAGCTACAATATAAAGTTCATATTCTTTACCATGTTCTAGGTTTTCAAAAGTGTATTCTGGAGTGTAAGTTCCATAAGCTTTTGAAGTCATTAAGTCAACTGGAGCTTCGCCAAAAATTACGCCAAATCCTTTTACAGTGCCATTAGGATCCCATGAAAAGGTTGCAGAATTAACCGTTGTATTAACAACTTGAGCGTCTGATGGCATTGGGCAACCTTTAAGAGTAGTAAATTTACCATATAAAGCAGGGCTAACATCTTCCTTATCAAAAGAAGCTGCAATGTAAACTTCATACTCAGTATTTTCTTTCAAATTTTCAATTTTATAATTTGGATCATAAGTACCTTTAATTGTAATAACTGAGTTAAGATCTACTGGAGCTTCACCATACATTAATACCCATCCTTTTGGATTTCCAGCTTGGTTCCAAGAAAACTCAACACCTGTAGCAGTTACTTTGTCAACATTAAAGTTGGTTGGAGCTGAAGCTGGAGCTACTGGAGCAGGTTGATCACCAGCCAATGTTACAAATGTTGCTGGAGCAGTTGGATTACTGATTTCATCTTTATTACAACCTGTGTTAACAACAAAAGTGTATTCAGTTTCTGGTTTCAAATTTTTAATTTCGTAGTAGTTTACTGCAGTACCTTTTGCAACGACTGATTCTAAAACGCTATTTTCTCCATATAAAATGCCATATCCTTTTGCATTAAATACTTCGTCCCATGTAATCAAAGCAGTATTAGCATCAACTGCTACAACTTTTACATTTTTAGGAGCTTGACAATTTGCTGGTAAAGTAGCAAATTTTAATGCTGCTGTAGGAACACTTGACTCTAGACCACAAATTCCTGCAACTACAACTTCATACTCTACTTCTGGCTCTAAACCTTGAATTGTGTAGTGGTTCACTAAAGAACCTTTAATAGTAGCTTGGTTATAATCAGTAGTACCAGCTTTAGCATAAATAACTGACCAACCATTAGGTGTATCTAACTCGTCCCACATTATTTCTGCCGTGGTGGCAGTAATACCAATTAACTTAACATTAGTTGGCGTTTGGCATCCTTGTGCGTAAATATTAGTTGAAAAAACAACTAATGCTATCGCAAATAAAAAAACAAAAATTTTCTTCATACTCTATAATTTTTATGGTTATTATTTTGCAAAGATAGAAAAAATTTAAATGAAATAAGCATTTTTTTTAAAAAAATTTCTCTTTTTTCTATTATTCACATATTGAAATACTTAAGTAATCAGTCTTTCATAAAATATTATATAAAAACATGCAAAAAAAACAGTATATACAATAAAAACAAGAACTTATTTACAAATAATATGCTTTTATCGAATTTTGGCTAAATCATTTATTTCTTTATACATCTTACTGACAAACCGGAACTTTTAAAATAGCTATTGCTAACTAAATAACTAGCATCATACATCAAGCCTCTAAATCTTGCTTCGGGGTGTGTGGTAACACTTGCAGACCACCATGCAGCTCCGCTACTAATACCTCTACACCCTTCTTCTAATGTTAAACCGCCAGAAGGTAGGGCAGTAAATCCGCTAGTGTTATTCAATGACAAATCATTTCCTATTGCACCTGCTTCTGCTGATGCTCTCCACAAGTTTTGAGAAGCCAAAGACTTTGCAACTTTATTTACCATAGTAGAGCCGTCATAATTATATCCGTTTTTTATCAAATAATTAGTTAATTCCAACCAATCATCATCATTTGGAATACTCCAACCAGCTGGGCATGCTTCCATAGCAGCAGACCAATTGTATAAAGCTCCATAAGTTTTGTAATTGTTTGCTTGTTTGGCTTCATTTACATCATATCCAGCATACCCACACACATAGTAATATGGAAGTATATTAGAACTGTCATTAGAAGTTACAACAGATGGCAAGTATCTTAAATTTTCTTGCATCCAACATTGGTTACCTATCTCAACAGTATTATACGCATTGTCATCTCGAATATCAACAAATGTTTTACATTCTTTGTTTGTTACAAAAGTTATAGTATTTCCATAAGATACGCCTGCATTGTTTTTTGCATAGGCTCTTAGGTAATAAAAAGTTGAAGGTGTTAGGGAAATCACACTACTTTCATACTCTCCATCTCCACTTCCATCGACAGTATATCCATTATTTGTTTCAAGTGTTGGAAATTCAGAAACTCCCCACACAACGCCTTTTGATTCAATTGTTACTCCTCCGTTATCTAAAATCACTCCGCCACTTTTTGCCTTAGTTGATTGAATATTGGTAGCTTCTTTAGTTTCAACTTGAGGTAATTCAGCTATTGTTACAAAAGACACTTCATTTCCATAAGCAACGCCAATTTCATTACTTGCAAAAGAGCGAACAAAATATGTAGTTGCCTTTTCAAGTTTATCCATATTTGAGGTAAATTCACCTAAACCAGCACCCTCAATTTTAAAACCGTCATTTTTTTCTACTGTAGGTTCTTTGTCTGTACTCCATACAATGCCACGAGAAGAAACAGTTTTTCCGCCATCTGACAAAACCACTCCACCGCTAATTGCAGTATGTTTAGTAATTTCACTTACTTCTTTGGTTGTTAAAGAAGGAATTGTTGTTTTAGTTATAAATGAAAACTCATTTCCATAAGCAACTCCTAGTGAATTTATTGCATAAGCTCTAACAAAATAAGTTTTGCCCGGGAGCAAATCACTCATAAGGCTTACAAAACCTCCAATACCTTTACCATCTTCTGTTTTTCCAGAATTATTAGTTATGTCAGGAAGAGTCTTATCGCTCCAAACAACTCCTCTACTTGTAACTTCAGCACCTCCGTCATCTGAAATTGTTCCGCCACTTTTTGCACTACTTGTAGTTATTTCAGAGATTAAATTAGTTGTCAATGTGGGCAAAACAACCAAAGCCGTAAATGACAGTTCTTCTCCGTAGGCAGTACCTGCTTTGTTTGTTGCATAAGCTTTTACATAATACTTTTTGCCCGGTTGCAACTTAGTCATTATACTGATATAACTGCCAATACCTTTACCATCTTTAGTAATGCCACTATAATTGCTCATATCAAAATTTGAAAAATCGCTCCATATTATTCCTCTTGCTGTAACTTCAGCGCCTCCGTCATCTGAAATATCTCCACCACTTTTTGCACTATTATCAGTAATTTCAGTAATTGGAATTGTTATCAATTTAGGAAGTGTTATTAATGTTGTAAATGATAATTCTTCTCCATAAGCTGTTCCTATTGCATTTGTGGCATAAGCACGCACATAATACTTCTTACCTGGAACTAAGTCAGATAATAGACTATTAAAACTTCCTACACCTTGTCCATCTTCGGTCATATTCAAATTATTATCAATATCTGGATTTGGCTTGTCGCTCCAAACTATTCCTCTACTACTTACTTCTAAACCACCGCTTTCCGAAACACTTCCGCCACTCTTTGCACTATTTGCAGTTATATCTGTAATCGGGCTTGTGCTTATAGTCGGGATAGTTGCTAAAGTAGTAAATGACAATTCGTTACCATAAGCAGTCCCTGCCTGATTTGTAGCATAAGCTCTATAATAATATGTTGTTAAAGGTGAAAGATTGGACATTACACTATGAAATTCGCTTAAATCTCCTTCTACTTGAGTTTTGCCAACATTATTGAACAAATCAACATCTATTTTGATATCCCAAACAAGCCCTTTACTAATTATACTCACTCCGCCGTCATATAAAATATCTCCACCACTTTCAGCTGTATGATGCGTAATATTGTTAATTTCCTTAGTATTTAACACAGGTAATTCGGGAGTAGCTTGAAAATATCTTGCATTTCCGTATGCAGTACCCATTTCATTTGTTGCATAAGCACGAACATAATACATCATACCGGGAGTCAAGTTGTCCATGTAACTTGTATATTCACCTGAACCTAAACCATCTTTTGTTAATCCTATATTTTGAATAAGTGTTGGGTTTGTAACATTATCCCACACTATTCCTCTTGAATTTACAAGAAGACCACCGTCTAAAATAATATTACCTCCGCTATATGCACTTTTTGTCGTAATATTTTCAACCTCTTTAGTAACAATATTAATAATTCCTGACTGTGTAGTATATTGAATTGTATTTCCATAAGCAGTTCCAACAGAATTTGTAGCATAAGCTCTTATGAAATAAGTTGTATTTGGATATAATTCCGACATAAAACTTTCAAATTCACCTAAACCTGAACCATCTTGAGTTTTGCCATCATTATTTTCGACAGTTGGTGAATCTGCGATTGCCCAAACAATTCCTCTCGCCACAACTATACTACCACCATCGTAAGAAACATTGCCGCCTGAAATAATTTCGTAAATTGACACTTCAGTAACATCTTTAGTAGATACTATTGGCAATTCGGCAAGAGCCATAAATTCCACTTCATTACCATAAGCTGTTCCAACTTGATTAGTAGCATAAGCTCTGATATAATATTTTTGTCCAGATTTTAATCCAGATAACAAACTATTATAGTTTCCTACTCCGTTTCCGTCTTGAGTAATACCTATATTATTAATAATATCAGGATTTGAAGTATTGTTCCAAACAATTCCTCGCATCGTAATATTTGAGCCTCCATCTTCCACGATTATCCCACCACTTTGGGCGCTATTTGTAGTTATATCTGTTACTTCTTTTGTTGTTAGCGTAGGGATTGTTGTTAGTGTAGTAAAACTAAGCACATTGCCATAAGCTGTACCGTTTTCATTACTTGCATAAGCTTTTACATAATAAGTTTTACCTGCCTGCAAATCGGTCAACAAACTATAAAACTCGTCAATACCGCTTCCATCTTCGGTAATTCCCAAATTATCATCTACATCAAAATTTGATATATCGCTCCAAACAATTCCTTTGCTTATTACTCCTGCCCCACCATCACTATAAATATCACCTCCACTTTTTGCACTATTTACAGTAATTTCAGTTGTTTCTTTAGTGCTTATCGTGGGTATAGTAGTTTTTGTAACAAAAGAAAATTCTTCGCCATAAGCGTTGCCAATATCATTTATTGCATAAGCCTTATAATAATATGTCATTCCGGGTTCTAAATCTAAAATAGTACTATTAAAATCACCCATTCCTGTGCCATCGTCTGTAATTCCTATATAATTATCTAAATCTACTTGAGGAGCATCACTCCAAATTACTCCCCTTGAATTTATTGTTGCACCTCCGTCTGCTGTAATTATTCCACCACTTTTAGCGCTATTTGCTGTTATTTCAGTGACTTCCTTTGTTATAATTGTCGGTATAGTTGATAAAGTAGTAAAAACAAGCTCATTTCCATAAGCTGTACCATTTTCATTAGTAGCGTAAGCACGAACATAATAAGTTGCACCCGGAGACAAATCAATCAATTGGCTTAAAAACTCTCCAATTCCGCTACCATCATTAGTAAAACCTTCATTGCTCAAAATTGTAGGAGAACCTGTAGTATTTTTAACTACTCCGTATTGTATTACTTCAAAACCTCCATCGTCAGTAATTATTCCGCCACTCTGTGCACTATTAACTGTAATATTGGTTATGTCTATAGTAACTAATGTTGGCAGGTTCAGAATCTGCTCTTCAACATAAACAAACACAGTATCTGAGTAAAATGGCTCACAAACGCCCACAATAACTTCTGCCCTAATATATAGTGATGTTTCAGCGATAAACAACAATGAATCCGAATCTTGGTTTGGAATATACTTCCACTCATTAAAATCTAAAGACTGTTGCCATTTAATATCGCCAACAAAATCATGAAGTTTAATTATTATTGTGTCATTGAAATTTGCTATTGTGTCAGTTTTAAACTCAAAAATATTGCTTTGAGAATATGAATTATTCCACAAACAAAAGGTTAAAACAAACAATAAACTAATTGTAAATATATTTGATTTCATTATTGAAGATTTTAATTATTTAATGATAATTTTTGAATAGTTTGAAACAGCACTATTGTGTACTTGCATAAAATACATACCCATATCAAGAAATGACAAATCAATCTTTAATGGATTATTTGTCGAATGAATATTTTTACTGTAAACTAATTTGCCATTTAAATCAAACACATCAACAACTAACAAATCACTATTTTCGGCAAAATAATCTGAAAACATCAATAAAAACAAGCCATCAGAAGGATTTGGAAAAACTTGTATGTGGTTTAATTTATTACTCTCATCAATTGAAGAAGGATCGCAATTCTCAACATTCGGTTGATAAATCCCGATATCAACAATAATTTTTTTATTATCTGATTTATCTCCCTTTCTCATTGACTTTTCTGGCTCATCAACAAATGAAAATAAAGATATAACTAGAAAAAAACTTAAAATTGTTTTTGCAACTTTTATGAATTGATTTTTAAACATAGACATTAGCTTTAAGGTATATTTGCAAAATTACATGTTTTTATTATTATATAATTAAATTTAATTAATTTTGTAAATCAATCTTAAATCAATCAAACATGAAAAAATTTACTACCTTATTAATATTATTAATTTTTATTGCCTATACAGCAAATGCACAACTTATTCCAAACAATGATTTTGAAAATTGGACAAATAGTAAATTAGACAATTGGGATATTTCAAATTTCACTAAAGCTGGGATAAGTTTTGTTACAGTTACTAAAAGTACCGATGCTATTAGTGGGGAATTTGCTGTTAAGTTAGAAAGTGTTAGAAAAGTTGTTGGTTTTTTCCCCGTAACTGTCCCCGGAGTAATTACCCTTGGCGAACTTATTATTTCCCAAACAGAACCCGATATTGTGGGTGGTATTCCTTTTAATCAAAAACCAATAAAACTTAAAGGACATTTCAAGGCAACTCCCAAAGGAAATGACAAAGCAGTGATAGGTATCGGACTAACTAAATGGAATGAGAATAAAAACTTAAAAGATACTGTCGCCGGTGGTTATTTATTTATTAATGAAAGTGTTACAGAATGGACTGAATTTTCAATTGACATTGACTGGTTTAAAGACATCGAACCAGACACTATGAATATTGTAATATCATCTTCAAATTTAGAAACTCAAGAATTTGAAAATGGTAGTGTTATTTGGGTGGATAAACTTGAACTAGTTTTTGAATCTATTTGCCCTGATGATATTCATGTGTGTGCCAATGCACAAGCGATTGAATTAAGTGGTGCTAAACCTGAAAATGGAACATATTCAGGAAAAGGTGTTGAAAATGGGGTTTTTGATCCAACAGTAGCAGGCATCGGAGAGCATATAATTACATACGAACATGAACTATGCGATGAAAACTGCACTTTCAAAATATTTGTCGAAGAGGTTCCTAAGGTAGATTTTGAATATTCAAATAATGAATTAGTATATACATTCACTAACAAATCAGAAGGTGGCGATACTTATTTTTGGGATTTTGGCGATAACAATAATTCGATTGAAGAAAATCCTACCCATACTTACAGCAAAGGTGGCACTTATGATGTTAGTTTAACCGTTTATAATAATTACTGTGAAAGCACAAAAACGGAAGGAATTACAGTAAATTCAGACACAGGAATTGAATTGCTCGACTTAAGTTTTAGCGTTCATCCAAACCCAACAAAAGGAGATATTCACATTCAATCAACTGATATTTACAATGGAATAACAATTGCTATTACTGATATTAATGGAAAAAACATATATCAAAAAAGCATTGAAAACTCAAAATGCAATATTGAAGTATCGTTGGAACATTATCCAAATGGAACTTACTTTGTAAATATCATTGCAGATGGAAATCATAGCATCTATAAAGTTATGAGAACTCAATAAAAATTCAAACATTACACATAATAAAAAAGCGGAATCTCAATGAGGTTCCGCTTTGTGTTTTTATAGATTTAGCTCTTTTAATGTCGCTTTTTATATTCTTCTAATCCTGTCTTCAAGAATTGAATAAAACTATCAACACTAGTATCAAAAGATTTAGGATTAGTCAATGTTTGTTCATTATTATCCAAAAGAACATAATAAGGTTGTGCATTTACATTATACCTTGATGCTTGCAAATCTCCCCATTTTTGACCATAAGTCTTGATTTTTCTCTCTTTGCCCGAAGTTTTAGAAATATACTGCATATCTTCAGGTAATACTGTACGGTCGTCTGTATATAAAGTAATTATTACAAAATCATTTGACAGCATGTTTAAAACTCTTTCATCTCCCCAAACACTTGCTTCCATTTTTTTACAATTGCTACAACCAATACCTGAAAAGTCAAGAAAAATAGGTTTATTCTGCTTTTTTGAAAACTCCACACCTTCATCGTAGTCCATAAACATCATCAAACCATAAGCACCTTCTTTAACATTGTAAGTTTCATAAATACTTGTATTGGTAGATATTGTTTGAGTGTTTCGTTTTGACAAATCAAATGACTGCGTTGTCATTGAAGGAGCGAATGAACTTATAGCTTTAAGAGGTGCACCCCACATTCCGGGTAACATCCAAAGTGCAAAACTAAAACTAACAATTGCTAAAAATAGTCTGCCAACTGTAATGTGTTTCACTTCGCTATCATGATACATTTTGAGTTTACCGAGCAAATAAAGACCGTTTAGCACAAGCAAAACAATCCATATAGCAATAAATAGCTCACGGCTCATAATATTCCAGCCTGCTACGCTATCTGCGGCTACGAAAAATTTGAGTGAAAAAGCGAGCAAAAAGAAAGCAAGAACAACTTTAACAGAATTGAGCCAGCCACCTGATTTCGGCATAGTTTTCAGCCATGACGGAAAAATTGCTAAAAGCGTGAACGGAATTGCAATAGCAATAGAAAAACCTAACATTCCCATGAGAGGCGATAAAAAGTTGGCTGTTGAAGCAGCCTCAACGAGTAATGCTCCAACAATAGGACCAGTACATGAAAATGACACTAATACCAATGTAAGTGCCATAAAAAATGTTCCAATTATTCCACTACTCTTTTCTGTCTTTCTATCCATAGCATTAACCCATTTGCTTGGCATTGTTAATTCAAAAGCCCCAAAAAAGGCTATAGCAAAAACAACTAATAAAGCAAAAAATATCAAATTAAAAATTGGACTTGTCGCTAACATATTCAATTTTTCTGCTCCAAAAATCAAAGACACACTTAATCCTAATAGTATATAAACAAGAATTATCGATATTCCATAAAATGTAGCATCACGAATTGCAGTTTTTTTAGACTGTGTTTTATTAAGAAAAAAACTTACAGTCATTGGAATAATAGGCCAAACACAAGGAGTTATCAATGCAAGAAAGCCACCAATTAGCCCCATCCAAAACACATACCAATAAGAATGCTTCGACTTTTCTTCGTTTTTGACAATATCTGCATCATTTATTACTATTTCTTTGCTTTCGCTAACAGTAGTATCATTTTTCACAACAACATCTTCTGTTGCTACAATATCTTCCTCAACTACTTCTGTTACTTTATCTGTAAACTCCGAACCATTAATATTTACTATAATATTATCCGAAAATGGAACACAATTTTCATTATTGCACACCATATAAGATATATCAATTGGAATTTTAAAGTTTGCAAATTTTAAAATTTCAATTTGAGTAGTGAATTTTGCCGTTTTATGCCAAACACCTATTTCCATTTCAAAAACCTCATCGTATTTTACAATAGGTTTTGGAGCTTCACTTGTTTTTCCAAGAACTTTATATGAAGGCGAAGATTCAAATTCAAATACTGTTGGCAAAGGACCTCCCGCAGGTATATTTTGGGAATAAAGAGACCAAGCATCTTTAATATTTGCCGTAATAATTATATTAGCTTTATTATTGTCAATCTTTTTCACATCATAACTCCATTTAACAACATCGACCACTTGAGCTAAAGAAGTGTTAAGAGTAACAAACAACAAAGTAAAATACAAGAAAAATCTAAATAAAAACGGTGAATTTTTCATAAAAAAACTTGATTAATTAAAAGATATTTTTTCGATTTGCAAAATTATGCAATTTTTATTTATCAAATAAAATTAGCTTTTGAAATCTAACACAAGTCGTATTTATATAAAAATATAAATATGTGATTATTTATTACTCAGCTGAAAATTCCACTAATTTATTTCTGTAAAAATTAAAAACATTAGACCTAGACACAAATCCAATATATGTTTTGCCTTGAACAACTGGCATGTTCCAACAACCCGATTTATTGAACTTATCCATTACTGTTTCCATACTATCTTCAACATAAACAATCTCGTCAGGAATAATCATCACAGAATGTACTTTGATTTTACTGTAATTTTCTTTATCAAACATTATTGATCTTATCTCGTCAAGCGTAACATATCCAATAAACTGATTGTAATTACCAACAACAGGAAAAATATTTCTTTTCGAGTGTTTAATTGCATCTATCAATGCTTCTAAAGTATCATCAGGAAAAACTTTAACAAAATCTTTTTCTATCATCTCCTCAACATTAAGTAAAGTTAAAACAGCTTTATCTTTATCATGAGTAATCAATTCGCCTTTTTTAGCTAATTTCTTAGTATAAATTGAATGTGGTTGATAAATATTAACCGTAATATATGCTAATGAAGATGTCAAAATTAAGGGTATAAATAACTCATATCCGCCAGTTATTTCGGCTATTAGGAATATTGCTGACAATGGAGCATGAACAACTCCAGAAATTAGTCCAGCCATTCCTATTAAAGTGAAATTGCTTTCGCTAACATCAACGAATGACATTTTATTGATTAATTTAGAGAAAAAAGCCCCCGAAATGCCGCCCATAAACAAGGCAGGAGCAAAAACGCCTCCAATTCCTCCCGAACCTGTGGTGAGTGATGTTGCAATGACCTTGAATATTATGATTAAAAATAAATATAACAAAAACATCCACGAAGTGTTATCAAATTGGTAAAAGAAGCTATTATTTGACAATTGGTGGATTTCGCCCGATAAAATTAATTTCATAGATTTATATCCCTCACCAAACAAAGGCGGAAACATGAAAATCAACAATCCCAATAAACCGCCACCTATTAAGAGTCTTGAAAAATTATAGTTTAAATTCTCAAGTCTTGATTCTATTTTCTCATTAATCCAAAGAAAATAAAGCGAAACTAATCCACAAAACACTCCGAGCAAAGCATATAAATGCAGATCTTTCATTTGAAAAGGCTCAATAATAGCAAAATAAAACTCCAATTTCTTGCCAAGCAATAAAGTAGAAACAATAACTCCCGTAACAGAACTAATAACTAACGGAATAATTGACATCATTGTCATATCAATCATCAAGACTTCAATGGCAAAAATAATTCCGGCTATTGGAGCTCTGAATATTGCAGCCATAGCCGCCGAAACACCGGCACCAATCAAAATAACACGAACTCTATAATTTTGCTTAAAAATCTGTGCAATATTTGAACCTATAGCTGCACCCGTATAAAGTATTGGTGCCTCCATACCAACCGAACCACCAAACCCGACAGTTAGCGAACATGATGCTATGGACGAATATGTATTATGCTTTTTAATATTACCATTATGCTTTGAAATGGATTGCAAAACCCTTGACACACCATGACTTATATCATCTTTTACGAACCATTTTATATAAAGCCAAGTAAGCGTTAGTCCAATCAAGGGAAGTACTAAATATAAATAATTTTGCTGTCCAACATTTGAGAAACTATCAACTAAATGCTCAACAAAACTAACAGAATGTTTAAGAATAACTGCTGACAAACCAGCTATGCTACCAATTATCACACTCATCAACAACATCAATTGATTTTGACTAAGCGGAAATTTCACAAAACCAAAATTAATAGACTTTAAGTTCATTGATGTTAAAAATATATTTTTATGTTAATGCGACAAAAGTATAAATATTTTCCTTTATAAAGGTTTCCAACTTTTTTTGACTTATTACACTATTGTTTGATTTTCATCTATATCTTTGCAAAGATAAGCAAGCAAGATTAATGAACGACAACATACAAATTTTCCCACCTGAGTTTGAAAAAATCACTGATTTTGTAGTAATAAAAGATTTAATTAAAAGTTTTTGTAATTCGCAAACAGGGAAAAAACTTGGAGAACAATATATTTTCCATACAAACATTGAGCAAATAAAACTTTTACACAAACCTATTCAAGAAACCGTACATATTCTTGAAAATGGAACTAATTTGCCGTATATAGAATTTGTTGATAATAGAGATGATATTAATCTTTTGCGAACAAGTGGCTGGGTGCTTGATGCTGATAATTTATACGAATTACTTCTTGTTTTCGATATACTTTTTATATTGAAGCAATTTGTGCATAAGCAACAATTAACTGAAAGTTCGGCTATTAAACAAATAATTGATGAAGTTCCATACTACTCCGACATTCATAAAGAAATTAAACAAATTTTTGATAGCAAAGGTAATATTAGTGATAATGCTTCCAAAGATTTGAATAAAATTCGACAAACAATCAAACAAAAGTTAAAAGAGATTGACAAGCGAGCAAGCTTAATTTTCAAACAATTAAAAGCCCAAGAAATTCTTGAAGGCAGTGCAAGTATTACTATTCGCAGCGGAAGAAATGTTATTCCTGTGCCTGCTTCTGCAAAGTATCAAGTAAAAGGGATTATTCATGACGAATCAGCTACAGGGCAAACAGTTTATATCGAACCACTTGAAATAGTGGAAATGAATAATCAGCTTAAAGAAACCGAAGCTGCCGAAAAACGAGAAATACGAAAAATCCTTACAAACATTTCATCTCTTTTGCATCCAATAATTGACGATATACTTAAATATTACAATATTTTAGGAGAAATTGATTTAACTTTTGCCAAAGCAAAATTTGCGAAACAACACCATGCTATTTTGCCAGATATAAGAGACGAAGCAATAATAAATTGGAAACAATCAGTAAATTTAGTTCTACAATTGAGTCTAAAAAAACAACTAAAAAACTTTATTCCATTCAGTTTAGAGTTGGGCAATCACAATAGGATGATAATATTATCAGGAGCCAATGCAGGAGGCAAATCTGTTGTATTGAAAACACTTGCTTTAAACCAATATATGATACAATGCGGTTTGCCCGTTACAATTCACGCTGATTCAAAAGTTGGTATATTTTCAAAAATATGTATTGATATTGGCGATGGACAATCATTTGAAGCAAATCTAAGCACATACACTTCTCATCTCGAAAAAATGAGTAAATTTATACAATTAGCCGATAAAAAAACACTCTACTTAATTGATGAAATAGGCACTGGCACCGACCCCGTTCTTGGAGGAGCAATGGCTCAATCAATATTAATAAACTTACACTCCAAAGGAAGTTGCGGAATTGTAACAACACATATTGACACTCTGAAAGAAATGGCAGATACTACACCTGAAATTCAGAATGCAGCTATGTTATTTGACACGAACAAACTTGAACCCTCATTCCAAATGAAAGTTGGAGTTCCCGGAAATTCGTTTACTTTTGAAATTGCAGCAAGAACTGGAATCCCTCAAAAAATCATACAAGAAGCAAAAAAATTTAGTGGCAAAGAACGAATTTCTTTAGAAGAGCGAATTTCGGATTTTGAAAAAATATCGGCAGAACTGCAACAAAAAATGCAAGAAGTAAGTGTTGCTGAATCATTTTTTTCGGAAATAATTCAAAAATATCAAAACCTCATAAAACAAATTGAAACAGAGCAAACACACATTATTGAAAAGACAAAAGAAGAAGCAAATGCTTTGATATCAAACACACACAAAATTATTGAAAATACTATTCGCGAAATAAAAGAAGCAGAAGCGGAAAAAAACAAAACTCAAAAAATAAGAAAAAATTTATCCGACTTTCAAGCTGAACTAACTGAATTCACGCCAACAAAAAAACTATCCGAAAAATTAAAAAAACATTTACCTAAAAAAAAGCCTGACTCACATATAAAAACTAAACCCCAAGAATATGCTACTGGAATGTTTGTCAAAATTAAAGGCAATGAAAAAATTGGACTTATAGTGGAAATTATCGAAAAAGATGTTTTAAAAATAGCTTTTGACAATATTCAAATGCTTGTTAAAGCCGATTTAGTTGAATACACTAGTGAAACACCAAACCTTTTTCAGCCTAACAAAAACATTAGATTGAAAAACGACTTACTCACTCGAACAAAAATGTTTGAACGCAACATTGACATTAGGGGAATGCGTGCAAATGAAGCAGAAGAATTATTAGAAAAACACTTAGACGAAGCTGTATTGGTGGGAGTTAAAGAATTTCAGATACTGCATGGCAAAGGATATGGCACATTAAAACAAGTTGTTAAAAAAACCTTGCAGTTGCATCCAGATGTTGAAGAATTTTATTATGAACATGTCGAAAGAGGAGGAGAAGGCATAACAATAGTACAAATGAAATAAGTTATTTCAGACAAAAATTGTAATTTTACAACAAACAATTAAACAAAAATGACAGTAGTAATAAATTCAAAATATGATTTTTCGGAATATACAATTTTTGGAATTTCCAGTCATTTGCCTACTTACAAAATATGCTGGGTAATAAATAAACAACTTGAATTAGAATTTAAGCACTTTCCTTCTCTCGTCAACACTATCAACGACACTAATTTGGAGTATAAAATGTATTCCTATATAGAAAGTGAACATTTGACTTATTATTTAATATCAAATATTCAACAAGCAATACCTTGGCTACAACAAGCTAAACATTTTCAGTATTTTTTTATTTTTCAAGGAACACCTCTCCCTTCACAAAAAAAAGAAATATTTTTAAAACTAAAACAAATACCTAATATTTTATTAGTACAAGAATTGAACATATCCGAACTGAAATATGCCGCTCCCCTATTGGAGAATTTTGAACTGCATGTAACAAGCATTATGGAAGACTTTAACCAAAACAAAACAAAAAACTTATTGAAAAAATATAAACGGAGAAAATAAACTTACTATAAAAAGAATGAAAAAAAGGATAGGATTATTACTTACTTTAACAAAACGATATTTATTCTCAAAAAAGAAATTTGCAATAATAAATATTATCTCTATAGTTTCGGTTGTGGGAGTTGCTGTTGGCACTATGGCATTATTTGTTGTATTATCTGTCTTTAATGGATTTGAAAAAGTAATAATCTCCTTATTTAATGACTTTCATTCCGATTTTAAAATTGAAGCTACATTAGGCAAAACACTCAATTATGAAGAATTTCCGACAGATAAAATTGCTCAAATCGAAGGAATAAGTTTAATAGTTGAAGTAATCGAAGATATTGCTCTAGTTCGATATGACAATAGGCAGTACATTGCGACTGTTAAGGCGGTATCTGATAATTATTTAGATTTGCAAGCTGCCAACAATATTATTATATACGGAGAAGCTGAATTGTATTATGATAACATTCCTTGTGCCATAGTGGGAAACGGCATTTATTATATTTTAGGCATAAATATTCACGATATTACTAAGCCAATAAGCATATATGCACCCAAGCGAATAGGTAAAGCAAGTTTGTCTGCTTCAAACATGTTCAACTCGGCTAATGTTTTGCCAACTGCCGTATTTTCAGTTCAACAAGAATTTGATGAACAATACATTATTATTCCGCTTAATATAGCTAAACAGCTCTACGAATATTCAAATGAGCTTACATCTGTTGAAATACATGTAAACAATCTGGCTAATAAAAAATTAGTTGAAAAACAATTAAAGCAAATTCTTGGAGACTCTTATACTGTTAAAAATAAATACCGACAACAAGAAAGCACATATAAAATTTTAAAAAGTGAGAAACTGGCAATATTTATTATTCTTATTTTTATTTTAATCATCGCAACTTTCAATGTTTTGGGAACGCTAAGCCTAACTATATTGGAAAAACGACAAGACATTGCAGTTTTGAGCGCAATAGGTGCATCGGAAAAATTTCTTAAAACATTATTTATTATCGAAGGCTATGTTGTTGTTTTACTTGGTGCAATTATCGGACTAATTATTGGCGGTATCTTATGTTTGCTTCAACAAAAATATGGTTTATTAAGATTAGGAACCGAAGGAGATTTTGTTACAAATGCCTATCCTGTCCATGTTAAAATTTCTGATGTGCTTTATATATTGCTTTCGGTTTCGATTATCGGATTAGTTACCGCTTGGATACCTACAAAAAAAATATCTGGTAAATTTTTACAAATGCGAGAATATATTCCTTTTAATGAAGAATAATATTTTTATCAGATTTATTTTACGCAATATGACTGACTACTACTTTCAAAATTTTTTAAAATCATATTCTATTTCATGCTTCTTGGAAATTGATTTTAATAACAAATCAAAACTTTTTAAAGACAACGGAGATACTAATTTCGGATGTGAAATAAAGTGTAAATAGTCGCTTTTACCAAAAATACACAATAAAACTCAAATTTACTCAATTATTTTTTTATTAAAAACATTCATGGCAATATCACTACCCGAAAGAACAAAAATTTCACATGCTTGAACTGCTGCATCAATAATTTTTGGAAGATGCAATAACTCAACTTCGTCCCATTTGCCTAACACATAATCAGATTGATATCCTTTTACAAATTGACTGCCAATGCCAATTCTAAGTCTTGTAAACTCAACTGTTCCAACTGAATCAATAATGCTCTGAAGTCCATTATGACCTCCTGCCCCACCTTTTTTTCTAATCCTAACTTCTCCAAATGGCAATGCAATATCATCAGTAATTACTATAAGTTCAGTGAAATTAATTTTAAGCACCTGCAAATAATACGCAACAGTTTTTCCGCTCAAATTCATAAATGTTGTAGGTTTGAGCAGTGTTACATATTTATTTTTTATTTTAAATGACGACAAAAATGCCAATCTTGTAGAAGCAAATTGTATTTGATATTTTTCTGATAATGCATCTGCAACAAGAAAACCCACATTATGCCTTGTATGAGTATAATCTGCACCTATGTTGCCCAATCCAATGATTAAACGCTTATTTTCTGATGACATTTTAAAATATTCAATATTGCAAAATTAGTAAAAATGATAATCACTCTCCTTTTATCTTGACACAAGAAATATTTCAATTCAACTTGCTCAAAATATGGTCATTTTTTCATATTTTCGCAGATTAAAAATTAATTAGAAAACAAACTATGTATAGAACTCATAATTGTGGGCAACTACGAATTGCAGATGTAAATTTAAAAGTCGTACTTTCAGGTTGGGTATTTAGGATTAGAAACTTTGGAAGCATGACATTTATTGATCTAAGAGATAGATACGGTATTACTCAATTAGTTTTCGATGAAAAACAAAATAACACAATCTATAAACAAACTGAAGAAATTGGGAGAGAATATGTTATATCAGTTAGTGGAGTAGTAAAAGAGCGTTCCAATAAAAATCCTCAAATTCCGACCGGAGATATTGAAATAGCTATTGAAATACTTACCATCTTAAGTTGCTCGGAAGTGCCTCCTTTTACACTTGAAAACGAAACTGATGGTGGCGAAGAACTTAGAATGAAATATAGGTATCTTGACCTCAGAAGAGATGAAATGAAAAACAATATCTTATTGCGACATCAAGTTGCACAAGAGATTAGAACATATTTAAACAATCAAGATTTTTTGGAAATCGAAACTCCTTTTTTAATCAAATCAACCCCCGAAGGTGCAAGAGATTTTATTGTCCCATCAAGAATTAATCAAGGTGATTTTTATGCACTACCTCAATCTCCACAAACTTTCAAACAACTTTTGATGGTTTCTGGTTTTGATAAGTATTATCAGATAGTGCGTTGTTTTCGAGACGAAGATTTACGAGCAGACAGACAACCTGAATTTACGCAAATAGATTGCGAAATGTCGTTTGTTAATAGAGATGATGTTTTAAATATGTTTGAAGGACTTGTTAAACATATCTTTAAAACCATAAAAAACATTGATATTAACGAAATTACAAAAATCACTTATGACGAAGCAATATCTGAATACGGAAGTGACAAACCTGATTTAAGATTTGGAATGAAAATTCATAATTTAACTTCTTTAACCAAAAAATCAGATTTTGTTGTTTTCAACCAAGCTGAATACATTGGTGCAATTGCAGTAAACGGAGGTTCAGAATATACTCGTAAGCAAATTGATGTTTTGACTGATTATGTAAAACGACCACAAATTGGAGCATCTGGATTAATTTGGGCAAAATGGCAAAATGATGATACTTTCAAATCTTCTGTAGATAAATTCTTCGGACAAGAAGACATTCAAACTTGGTTTAAACAGATGAATGCAGAACAAGGAGATATGTTGCTAATAATAGCCAGCGAAAAAATTAAGTCAAGCAAAGCATTAGGCGAACTCAGATTGCACATTGCCGATAATTTAGGGCTACGAAACCCAAACCAATATCATATTTCATGGGTAGTTGATTTTCCTCTATTTGAATGGGACAATGAAGCAAAAAGATATGTTGCAATACATCACCCATTTACATCTCCCGTTAAAGAAGACATTGATTTGTTAGATGCCAATCCAGCACAAGTTAGAGCAAATGCCTATGATTTAGTTATTAATGGAGTTGAAATTGGCGGAGGTTCTTTAAGAATTTTTGAAAAAAAATTACAAAATAAAGTATTCAAGTTATTAGGCTTTTCTGAACAAGAAGCTAATGAGCAATTTGGGTTTTTAATGAATGCGTTTACTTATGGCGCACCTCCTCATGGTGGAATAGCTTTCGGTTTTGATCGTTTGGTGGCAATGCTTGGTGGGCATAATTCAATTCGTGATTTTATTGCATTTCCGAAAAATAATCAAGGGAGAGATGTAATGCTTAATGCTCCTTCAAATGTCAGCCAAAAGCAACTTGACGAACTTGGTATTAATATTCATAAAATGAAAGAATAAGTATTTAAAATGCAATTTAAAGATATAGTCGGGCAAAAAGACATCATCAATTCTTTGGTTAAAAATGTTTTAAATAATCGCGTGAGTCATGCACAAATGCTCATTGGTTATGAAGGCTCCGGGAATTTAAACATAGCTCTTGCTTATTCTCAATTTGTCAATTGCACTAACAAACAAATTTTTGATGATAGCTCTCTAATTTATGCTGATTCTTGTGGTGAATGCCCTTCTTGTTTAAAAAGTGCAAAGCTAATACATCCCGATATTCATTTTGTTTTCCCAATCACTACAACCAAAAAACACTCTAAAAAAGTAGTAAGCAAAGAATTTTATCCTGAATGGAGAAAATTTGTACAAGAAAACAATGGTTTTATTACACTTGACGATTGGTACAATTTTATAGAAGTTGAAAATAAACAAGGGATTATTTCGGCGGAAGAATGTAATGAAATTATCAATACATTGAATTATAAAACTTTCGAAAGCGAATATAAAGTCGTTATCATTTGGATGATTGAAAAATTATACTATTCTGCTGCACCAAAAATATTGAAACTACTTGAAGAACCGCCCGAAAAAACACTTTTTTTACTCATTGCTAATGATTATCAACAAATTTTAGATACAATACTATCAAGAATACAGTTTATAAAATTAGGGAAACCATCTCGAGCTGAAATACAAGAATATCTTAATAAACATTTTGACATACCACAGGAAAGTATTGCCCAGCTTTGTTTTAAGCATAATAACAATATTACAGAAATTATATCCTCAATAAAAAATGTAAATGACGATAATAAATTTATGAATTTTTTTGTAGAATGGATGAGAGCTTGTTACAGAGGACAAATAGATTCAATTATTAAATTTGCTGATGAATTTCGAAGTTTTGGCAGAGAAAAACAAAAGAATTTTTTTGAATTCTGTTCTGTCCAAATACGAAATAGCTTTTATGCTTCTTATTCTGAAAGATTACTAAAATACCATGATAGTGAACAATCCAATTTTTATCAAAATTTTGGAAAATATTTGCGACCTAAAAATGCCGACTTGATATACACAGAATTAAATAAGGGCGTGCATTTAATTGAAAGAAATGCTAATCCGAAAATATTATTTACCGACATTTCATTAAAAATAGGCACTTTCTTAAAAATTAGCCATTAGCT
>CAZKDV010000007.1:0-33729 GCA_964551645.1 uncultured Bacteroidales bacterium
CGTTGATTGTCTATGTGTTAAGAAATGTTGAGGAATTTCATGTCGAAGTCAGGAGAAAAATTTATTAAACTATAAATTATCTTAATTTAATTATCTGACCTGCCGAGATTGGTTCTGTTTTATTGATTTCGGGATTTAGTTTATAGATTTGTTTTTCTTTTATTGCATATTTATTGGAAATGTCTCTAATGGTTTCATTTTCTTGAACAATATGTGTTGTAAATGCACGCGATTTTTTCCTTTTTGATTGTAAGTATATTATTTGTCCCGAACTTAGTGTATCTTTTTTGGTAAGATTATTATATCGGTATAATTCCCATGCTCCTTTCATCAATTCATTTGCAAGACTTTCAACACTATCACCTTCTTTTGCAACAACATACTTTACTCTATTATTAATTAAAATTTCCCTATTTGGTTTTTGTGCAACAACTGATTTTTGAACTTTTTCTTTCTCCGATTTTTCTTTACTTTTTGTTGTTTTAATTTTTTGATTTGAATCATATTTATGCAGTTCATACTTCTCAATTATTTGTATAAGTAAGTTGGCATAATTAGGATTAGTGGCATAACCAGCATCTTGCAAGCCTTTTGCCCATCCTTGATAATCAGTTATTTTAAGATTGAATAAATCTTTGTAATTACTTCCACTCACTATAAAAACAGAATGGTCAATAAATGAATCAGATACTCGTTTGTATTTTCTAAAACATTCATTTTTAAGGTCATCATCTTTGTAAAACTTACTTCCATTCCAGTCTTTTTTACATTTGATTCCAAAGAAATTATTTGCTTTAATTGCCAAATCACTTGTTCCCCAAGCTGATTCTAAAATAGCTTGTGCTATTGTAATACTAGCTGGAACGCCATATTCTTGCATTTGAGATATTGCAATTTGTTTGTATTTATCAATGAATTCTTGCTGTGAAGTACCAGCAGGTTGAGCGTATATATTGTGAAAAGCAAAAAGAAATACAAGTATTAACTTGCATGAAATTAGATATCTCATTTTATAGGTTTTTATATAAGCAGTTTAGTAAGTTTAAATATGTCCATTGCTGGTATATTTAAGTAATTTATCTATTCTGTTTATTGTTTCCTCTTTTCCTAAAATATGAATTATATCGGCAATTCCAATTCCATGATTTTTACCAATCATTGCAAGTCTGAGTGTGTTAAAAATTTTACCCATAGGATAAGAATTTTCTTGTATGCAGTTTTTTATTTTTTCTTCAATAATGGCAGATTGCCAATTGTCAATAGACTTGATGTTTGCTTTAATTTTTTCAATCCAAACAGGAGTTTCGGGTGTGATATGTTTTTTCAATAATGCTTCGTCATATTCAGTAGGGGCAATAAAAAAGTAAGAGGCATGTTCCCAAAATTCTGTCAATAAATTTAATCTGTCTTTAATGAGTCCACTTATTTCAATTATTAATTGTTTTGGAGCATTAATGTTTTTTTCTATAAGTATTTCATGGAAATATTTAACCAATTCTTCATTTTCTGCTTGTAAGATATATTGATGGTTGAACCACTTTGTTTTTTCAGGGTCAAATTTGGCTCCCGATTTTTGTACTTTTTCAATAGAAAACTCCGAAATTAATTCTTCAATAGTAAATATCTCTTGAATGTTACCGGGATTCCAGCCTAACATAACTAACATATTGATAAATGCTTGAGGCAAATATCCCCATTCTCGATATCCTAATGAAATATCGCCTGTTTGAGGATCTTTCCATTGCATTGGAAAAACGGGGAAGCCCATTTTATCACCATCGCGTTTGCTTAATTTGCCGCTACCTTGAGGTTTGAGAATTAGTGGAACATGTGCAAATTGAGGAGGCTGCCAGTTCAGATATTTATACAAAAGCACATGCATAGGTGCAGAAGGTAGCCATTCCTCGCCACGAATAACATGAGTTATTTTCATCAAATGATCATCAACAATATTTGCAAGATGATATGTTGGCAAACTGTCAGAAGATTTGAAAATAACTTTATCATCTAATTGTTCAGACTCAAAAACTACTTTGCCTCTAATAATATCATCAACTATGATTTGTTCTTGTTCGGGTATCATTATTCGAATAACATAAGGCTCGCCTGATGATATTTTTTTTTGCACTTCTTCTTCTGACAGAGTTAAACTATTTTTCATTTTCAAACGACTTGCAATTCCGTATTGAAATGCAGGATCAGAAGCTCTGTGCTGTTCAAGCTCTTCTGGAGTGTCAAAAGCATAATATGCTCGTTTGTTTTTAATTAGCTGAAGAGCATATTGTATATAAATATCTTTTCTTTCAGATTGTCTATACGGTCCGTAGTCCCCTCCAATGTGTGGTCCTTCGTCAAAAGTAATTCCGCACCAATTAAGCGAATTGATAATATATTCTTCTGCTCCTTTGACAAACCTCTGACTGTCTGTATCTTCAATACGCAAAATATATTTTCCGTTTAATTTTTTTGCAAATAAAAAATTAAACAATGCAGTACGCACACCACCAATATGTAGTGGACCTGTCGGGCTTGGAGCAAAACGAACTCTAACCATGGTAAATAAACTTAATTAAACATGAATGATATGTCTGTAATAATATATATAGTTTGCAAATTTACATATTTTACGATATAATTTATAATGGAAAAAGTATTATAATGCTTGATTGGCACAAATTAATTGTCCTGCCTTTATAGAAATTATGATGCAACATTCTTAATGTATAAAAAGTATTAAATAACGTAACCCTAATGTTATTGCACTAATGAGAATAGAAAAACAAGATGTTTTTATTCCTTTTACTTTTAGTGGCTTTAATATATTCTGAAGAAAATGCTGAAAATCATACTTTTTATTCAGTATTTGCATAAATAAACATGAATACAAATAATTTGCTAGGACGATATTATCAAAAATGCAATATGAACTTCAATATTGATAATCCGTACATTATTTTCTCATTATTTTTCATTCTCTCTTTCAAAATTGAAGACACCGCCGTATTGTTTTAATATCATTGTCTTTTTTGTTGGATTAAATTCCAAAATGACACCTGCTTGTTTGAATTCGAATTTGTTTTTTTCAATTGCTTCTAAAGGAAATGAGGGCTGTCCTGTTCCTTGTCCGAAAAGTTGATTGTTTGTTTTTGTAATTGTCATTTTTAGAGGAAGTTGCTTACTCGAATAAACACCCAAATACTTGTCCAAGTCTTCATCGCTCAATTCGTATATCGTAAATTTGGGAATTTCAAAAGGTTTGTTATATACTGCACTCAAAATGACAATAGATATATCATTTCCATTAAAATTCATTCCATTTGAGACAGATGAAAATGAAATTTCGTCTGTTGGAAAATAAGCAAATACTGAATGAAATCCATCTATTCCGCCTGTATGTCCAAAACCTATTTTGTTATAAAATGGCATTTGAATAAGTCCCATTCCATAATGGTCTTTGAGTGTTTGCATTTTCGTCAAACTTTCTTCTGATATAAGTTTTCCACTAAAAAGAGCATTACTAAATTTTACTAAATCCGTAGCAGTCGAAGTTATTGCTCCTGCCCCAAGTGCTTGTGATACATCTAATTCGGGAGCTAATTCCCAATGTTTATTGATAAAAATATATGAATTGACTTCATTGTTTGAGATGTTGATATTTTTATCTAAATAAGTATCTTTTAGTCCAATAGGATTAGTGATTTTATCTTTCAATATTTGTGAAAATGGGTTGTTGTAAATTTTTTCGAGAACATAAGTAAGTAATATATAATTTGGATTACTATAAGCCATTTTAGTGTCGGGGGCAAAATCACTTCCACTTTCTTTGATTATTTCAATCATTTTTTCTTCGGTTATCGGCTTGGTATGTAGGTTTAAATGCACGAATTCGTCCAGATGATTGTGAAGTCCGCTTCGGTGGTAGAGTAGGTGTTCGATTGTAATTTTGTTTGCATTGTCAATAGTTGGAAACCATTCGTCAATTGTTTGATTTAAACTCAATTTGTTTTCTTCTATCGCTTTGAGGATAAGTACGGCAGTAAATGTTTTTGATATTGAGCCAATTCTGTATTTTGAATTTTCATTCGCTTGTAAACCTTGTTCAACATCTACAAATCCGACTGTTTTAGAATAGATTACCTTGTCTCCTTTGGAAATAGCAACACTTCCCATAAATCTATTGTTTGCTGAAAGTACATCGAAATAAGTATCTAATGCTACTTTGTCAATATTTTGAGAAAATCCCACTAAACTTATTAAACTGACTAATAATAGAATTAATGTTTTTTTCATTTCCTAATTATTTTAATATTTAATTTCCACTTTGTTTGCGATTTAGGCATTGTCTTCCAACAGTAAGTTACTAAACGAAGTTCCGTATGTTAGGGCGGTTTTTCTACAAATATACCTGTTTTTTAGATGACATAAATAAAAATTTAGAATAATTTTTTACACATCGTCAAGCTAAATAGACTTTTTATACTTTGTTTTTTTTGCTTGTTTATGCTTTAAATGTCAGTTTTTGCCAATAATTCGGCTTAATAAGCTATTTGCTTCTACTTTTTAATAAATTTTTTACAATATACAGTATGCGATTTGTCATTTCTATGTTGCATTATCTTCATAAGGCTCAACATGCACTATTACATGAGTTTCTTGCCCGTAGTGTTCTTTTAGCTTTTTTTCTATTATCATGGTTATTTTATGAGACTCCTCAACAGTCATATTTTTATTCATCATTACATGAATTTCAATGGCTTTTACATTGCCAATATTTCTGGTTCGCAGATTGCTCGGATTGTGAACATGCTCAATATTGCTAACGATTGTAATAATTTCTTTGCGAGTTTCAATAGGTAGTGATTGTTCTAATAATTCGTTAAAAGCTGGAAGAAAAATCTCATAAGCTACTTTAAAGATAAAAAAGCTAACGAAAATGGCTGCAATCGGGTCAAGAATAACCCATACTTTTCCCAGAAATATTGCTCCCGTAATACCAATAAGAGTGGCTATAGATGAAAATGCGTCCGAACGGTGATGCCATGCGTTTGCTATTACTAATTGACTGTTTACTTTTTTTCCTGCTTTATATGTGTACCAAAATAAAGATTCTTTTACGATAATTGAAATGATTGCTGCTATCATTGCTATATAATGAGGTGGCTCAAGTGCTTCTCCCATAAGATATTGGAAAATTCTATAACTACCATTCCAACAAATTCCTGCACCAACAAAGAATAAAATTATTCCGACTATTAGAGTTGCAAATGTTTCAAATTTGCCGTGTCCGTATCTATGATTATCGTCAACCGGTTTAGAAGCAGCCCCAACAAATGCTATTACGACTATATCTGAAACAAAATCGGAAAATGAATGAATAGCATCTGCAATCATTGCTGTACTCTTACCTACAACACCTGCAATCAGCTTAAATATCATTAATAGAATATTGGCAACAAATCCTCTATAAGTTACTTGGTAAACTTTTTGTTTTCTTGTTGTTTGAGACATTATTTATATCATTTTCAGCTAATTAAAATATATACGAAATTACATATTTTTGGAATAATGAGAATTTTAAACTAAATTCTGGCTAAACCAAGAAAAATAGTATGAACTATTGTGATAATTATTAAATACAGATTTCTTGTTTTATATGAACTATTTCCAAAAAAGGAATATTGGATTGCATTGTCGTTGCATACTGTAATGCAGTCGCCACAATATGTACACATAATATTTGGTTTGCCATTTTCAATATCTTTAGGAAATATTGCAAAATATTTACATACATTAACACATTTCATACATCTTGTACATTTGTTAGTGTCAACTCTTATTCTAAATAGATTTAAATATTTTAGAATAATTGCAGAACTGTGAATAGGACAATACATGGTGCAGTGATACATTCTTTTTTTGCGTAAAGATAATAAAAGCATTATACTGATGCCAATTAAAGCAAATATACTTGCTATCAGCACAGTAGTGTGGTTAGATATTTTGAATAACCTTAATAATATCGCACTTAAAACAATAATAAAGAAACCAGTAGTTTTGATTAAATGAAGATGTTTTGGGCGCAAATGTCGGTGCAGTTGTGCAGGTTTTGAAGCATGGTAATCTAAAGCTCCAAAATAACACAAATAACTACACCAACCTGGTCCTACAAGTAAAATAGTTGAAATAAATAGTATTGCCATAAAGCCAATTTCATATCTATATATAGGTCCGCCAATTATTAACATAGGAATAGGTAGGTGAAGTTTGCCTGTCATTAAGAATATATCATTAATGAAAATTCCAAAAATTAACTGAGAAAAAAAGACAATTGAAAATAGTGTCCAAGCCATTTTCTTTGTAGCAATAAAGGTTTTAACATTTATTAGTCTTTTGTATAAGCACACTCCATATATTGCTAATGCTATTGTTTGAATAATTGAACCCTGCCAACCAAAAAATCTGCCTCCGAGTAGCATAAATCTTTGAGTTTGGTATTCTGTCAGCAATAAAACAAGCACTATAAAAGAAAATACAATTAAGTATTCTCTTTTTTTTGCAGTAAACATATTATTTGATTTTCTTAATGCAATTTTGCTCCGCTAATTAGCTGTAAAAATTCGGCTCTTGTTTCTTCTTTTCTAAAAACACCAGTAAAATCTGAAGTTGTAGTAACCGAATTTTGTTTTTGAATTCCACGCATCATCATACAAAGGTGGTGTGCTTCAATAACAACTGCAACTCCAAGAGGTTTGATTGTATTTTGAATACAGTCTTTGATTTGCGAAGTCAATCTTTCTTGAACCTGCAAACGCCGAGCATAAGCATCAACAACTCTTGGGATTTTGCTTAATCCAACAATATAACCATTAGGAATGTAGGCTACATGTGCTTTACCGAAGAATGGTAGCATGTGATGTTCGCACATCGAATATACTTCAATGTCTTTGACAATTACCATTTCTCTGTAATTTTCTTCAAACATGGCAGAGCGAAGTATTGCTTCAGGATTGGCATTGTATCCATGTGTGAGAAATTGCAATGATTTAGCAACTCTTTCAGGGGTTTTTAACAAACCTTCTCTGTTTGGATTTTCGCCTAATAAACTTAAAATTGATTGGTAATGAGTTTGTATTAAAGCAAGAGTTTCAATATCATATTGATCAATTTTTGTATAGCCTTCAACGGACTCATGATCTATAAGGTTTTGATGCTTCATCATATTTTTTATAATTAATTTCCGTAATATTCAACACTATTATTTTCAGTTTCTTCAATTCGTATTTTATGTAACGAAATAGGGTAAGAAGCAAGATGTATCTCAAGTTCCTTCCAAATTGCTATTGCTATATTTTCTGTTGTAGGTATAATTCCTTTCATAAATGGAACTTCAAGATTGATATTTTTATGGTCTAATGGTTCAATAATATGTTGTCTGATGATTGAACTTAATGTTTTGAGATTCATTAAAAAACCAGTATCTTCTTGAATATCACCTTTTATGGTAACGAACAGAACATAATTATGCCCATGCCAATTTGGGTTAGAGCATTTTCCGTAAAGTTCAAAATTTTCACTATCCGAATAGCCTATTTTGAATAATCTGTGGGCAGAATTGAAGCGTTCGCGTCTGGTGATGTATATCATATATTTATAAAACTTTATTGTTCTGTTTTCACATCTTTACATGAGGATGAACACGAACCATTTTCCTTATTTCCGCAACTACACTGTTTTTCAAATGTAGAGCCTTTTACTAAAAACATTTTTATGGCAATTGCTGCAAAAGCTATTCCAACAAAAATTACACTTGCAATTATAATTTGTAACATTTTTTATTGCAAAATTACAAAAAATGAATTTTTTATTAGGTATTAAATTAGAATTTAGGCTTCATTTCTAAATGGTACATCATAAATGACTGTGTGTCAGTAAGTTCATCAATCACTTTTGAGATTGGTTTTCCTGCTCCATGTCCTGCTTCTGTTTCAATTCTTATCAATACCGGATTATCGCCTCTATGTTGATATTGAAGCTCAGCAATAAATTTATATGAATGTGCCGGAACAACTCTATCATCGTGGTCGGCAGTTGTTACAAGGGTTGCGGGATAATTAATTCCTTGTTGTATTGTATGAACGGGAGAATATTTTCGTAAATAATTAAATTCATCAAGATTGTCGCTTGAACCGTAATCATTAACCCATGCCCAACCAATTGTAAATTTATGGTATCTTAACATATCCATTACTCCAACAGCTGGTAGTGCAACTTTAAATAGGTCGGGTCTTTGAAGCATGCAAGCTCCAACTAATAATCCTCCATTTGAGCCACCCTGAATGGCAAGGCGTGAAGCGTTGGTATAACTTTTTTTAATCAAAAATTCGGCAGCCGCTATAAAGTCGTCAAATACATTTTGCTTTTGGAGTTTTGTGCCAGCAAGGTGCCATTCTTTTCCAAATTCGCCTCCACCTCTGATATTAGCAACGGCATAGATTCCGCCATTTTCGATAAAAGGTAAAATTCCAATTGAAAATCGGGGAGTCATGCTAACATTAAAACCACCGTAACCGTATAATAAAACAGGATTGTTGCCATTTAAGATAGTTCCCTTTTTTAATGTGATAAACATAGGAATTTTTGTTCCATCAGCTGAAGTGTATAACACTTGTTGGGTTTCGTATTGGTCGAAGTCGAAATCAATTTCAGGTTTGAAAAATACTTCCCTTTTTCGTGTGTCAATGTCATAAGAAAATATTGAAGAGGGGTAAGTGTATGACATATACGAATAGTAAATTTGGTTGCTGTTTTTGTTACCTGAAATTCCTGATACAGAACCAATACCAGGCAATTCAATTTCTTGGGTTTGTTCTCCTTTGAAGTTGAAAACTAATATTTTACTATAAGCATTTTCTAAAGCCGAAATAACAATATAATCCTTAGTAGTTGTAATTTGCTCAATAACATAATTTTGTTCAGGAATAAATTCTTGCCAATTAGATTTTTGAGCATTTGAAGGATCAACTAACATTAGCTTATACTTTGGTGCGTTTTCATTAGTTTTGATAAGAAATTTCCCGTCTATAATAGTTACAAAACCATAATCAAATAAGAAGTTTTCATCAGTTATGGCAGTAAATTGGCTCTCCTCAAGGCTTACACTTTGGAAGTATAACGCATTATTGCTAGTGGATTTTTTTTCGCTTAAAAATAAATATTGTTGTTCTTTATCTGTGAATGCAGAATATGTTCGCAATGGTTCGTTGTAGTTGCGATAAATTAAGATGTCATTACTTTGTTCGGTATTTATTTTATGATAATAAACCGAATGATATTCATTTTTGCCCGACAATACTTTTTCTTCATCTTCAGGCTTATATCTGCTATAAAAGAAACCATCTTTGTACCATGAAATACCGCTAAATTTAATCCACTTCAAATAGTCGGATAATTGAGAGCCTGTTTCCATGTCAATAATAAATATTTCATTCCAATCCGAACCACTTTTTGAAATACTGTATGCAAAATATTTTTCATCTTTCGATAAAGTATATCCTGTTATAGATATAGTTCCGTCATCAGAAAGTTCATTGGGGTCTAAAAGGAGTTTTGTTTTGTCTTTACCTTTGGTTTTATAATATATTGGGCTTTGGTTTTGCATGCCCGAATTTTTTGAATAAATGAATGTGTTGTCATAAACACTAGGTAAAGAATATCTTTCGTAATTTAAAATATTTTCGAATTTTTTGCGTAAATCAGTACGAAATGGAATTTCTTCAAGATGTTTAAATGTAACTTTATTTTGTTCTTTAATCCATTCTTTAGTTTCAGAGCTATTTTCGTCTTCTAACCATCTGTATGGGTCGGCAACCAAATGTCCATGATAGTCATCAATTTGCTTTTCTCTTTTAGAAGTAGGGTATGAGATGTTTTGCGAAAAAAGTGGTAGTGTTAATAACATAATTACGGATAAGTGTAAAATCTTCATAAAACTATAATTTTATTACAAACTTAATATGTTTTCAAAAAATTTGAACATTTGCACAGGCACAAGGTTCAATTCAAAATAATAATTTGTTTTTTTATACAGTATCCATAAAGCTTTTCTCAACTTTATTGAAGACTATAATGCCAACAAATAGCAATACGAACATAAATATTATGCTATACAATAAATGATACCAAGAGAAAACCCCATTCCCGACAACGCCATACTTAAATGCTTCAATAACTGAAGTCATTGGATTTAAGGCAATTAACCATTGTTTGTCAGCCGGGATAGTGTTTAATGGATATATTACAGGCGAAGCATACATCCACAGCTGAATACCAAATTGTAATAAAAAAGTAAGGTCGCGATATTTAGTTGTAAGTGATGAAAAAATAATTCCAAAACCTAAACTTAATCCTGCTGAAATTAGAATTAAAAGTGGAAATAATAGTGCATAAATATTCAAACTTATGTTAGCCCCTATAATATAATAATAAATATAGATAGCAACAAAAAGGGCTAATTGAATGACGAACCGTATTAAATTTGAAATAGTAACAGAAATTGGAACAATCAAACGCGGAAAATAAACTTTTCCGAAAACTGCTTGATTTTCAATAAATACTTTTGAGTTTCTTGTCAAACATTCAGCAAAATAATTCCACATAATGATACCAGACATATAAAATAATGGTTGCGGTATTCCATCAGTTGAGATGCCTGCTAAATTGCCAAAAACAAACATGAAAATAATAGTCGTAAGTATAGGCTGAATTACAAACCATAGTGGACCAAGAATTGTTTGTTTGTAAATAGTAACTATATCTCTTTTGATGTACATATAGAGCAAATCGCGATAAACCCACAATTCTTTGAAGTTTATATCAAGTATGTGCGTTTGTGGCTTTATTGTATAAATATGCTTATCTTCCATAGAAAAATTTTAATATGCAAATATACATACTTTTTATTTTTAGGCTTTGTAGGTATATTTTAAATTGATTTAACTTTTAATGTGCAGTTTTCAAATTGATAGACATATTTGAGAAAATCTTTATTTACTTTAATGTTTGTATTTATCAGGCTAAGTGGTCTATTTCCAATCTTTTCTTTATCATATATAGAAAACTTAATATTGATATTTCCTTTAAATGTTTTTATTGAACTTACAATTGTTTCAGCAAAATCTGCTAATGCATAAAGAGGAATAATAAGTTCTGCTTCAGAAATTTTATCAGATACGCCTGACAGTAATTCTATTGATTCAATTTTAAGGTCAGTTCTTTTTGAGTAAAAGTTTTTTTGTACAAGAGCCGTACACATAACAAAAGTTTCGACTTCTAAAAGGTGCTTGAATTTTAAATATGTATCTTTAAAAATGTTAATTCTAAAACTCATTGTTTCATCTTCAATCGTAAAAACACCATATTTGTTATTGTTTTTAGTCAATTTTTCTTGCGACTCAGTTATCATTCCGGCAAAAGTTATTTGTTTGTTCATCAATGAATCCAAATCATCTAATGCTTTAATTTCAACTTTGCGAAAATGATCCAATTCAAACTTATATTGAGAAATAGGGTGTGAGTTAATGTAAAATCCAATCATTTCTTTTTCATATTTTAATTGCTCAAATTTTGAAAAAGGTTCGCAAATAGGAAATTCTAAACTTGGCATTGATACTTCGCTGGCATCTCCAAAAAGAGATAATTGGTTTTGAGAGGCAATGTTTTTTAAATAACTTGCGTGTTTTATCATATCATCAATAAATGCTGAGTCGTCTTTTTTGTGAAAAAATTGAGCTCTATGTATGTTAAAACTATCAAAACCTCCAGAATATGCTAAAGCTTCTATGCTTCTTTTGTTAACACTTTTTGTGTCTAACCTTTGTAAAAAATCTTCAATGCTTAAATATTTTCCGTTTAGTTCTCGTTCTTCAATTATTGATTGTGAAGCCATTTTGCCCATATTTTTTATTGCTGACAAACCAAATCGTATTGTGTTATCTTTGACTACTGTAAAGTCATGTTCGCTTTCATTTATGTCAGGTCCTAAAACTTGAATATTCATACTTTTGGCTTCGTCAATGAAAGTGGTTATTTTTGTTAAATCAGATAAATTGCTAGATAATAAAGAAGCAATAAATTCTTCAGGATAATGTGTTTTTAGCCATGCAGTTTGAGTTGCCAAAACAGCATAAGCAACGGCGTGTGATTTGTTGAACCCGTAGTTAGCAAATTCTTCTATTTGATCAAATATAGCAATTGCACTTTTTTCATCAATTTGATTTGTTTCATAAACTCCTTTAATAAATTCTGACTTTTGTCCTCGCATCTCTTCAACAATTTTTTTCCCCATTGCTCTACGCAAAATATCAGCTTTACTAAGAGAATATCCTGCTAAAGTTTTAGCAGCTTCCATGATTTGTTCTTGGTAAACCATAATACCGTATGTATCTTCTAAAATAGGCTTAAGCAAGTGATGTAAATATTGTGGTTGAGTTTTTCCGTGTTTGCAATTGATAAATTCTGGAATATGCTGTAGAGGACCGGGTCTATACAACGCATTCATTGCAATTAAATCTTCAATACTTGTAGGTTTAAGTTCTTTTAGCCACTTTCTCATTCCAGCAGACTCAAATTGAAAAATTCCAACTGTATCTCCTCTTTGAAATAGTTCTAATGTTTGAATATCATCAAGTGGTATTTGGTCAACATCAATTTCTATATTATGCCTTTTTTTGATATAGTCCACAGTGTTTTTTATAACTGACAAAGTTTTTAGTCCTAGAATATCCATTTTTAACAAACCCGCTTTTTCAACTATCTTGCCTTCATATTGTGAAACTGGCATTACTGCATTTTTTGGCATAGATAATGGAATAGTGTCTTGCAGTGGATATCTGCCTATGATAGTTCCACAAGCGTGTACTCCGGTTTGGCGAATAGTTCCTTCAAGTTTAATTGCGTTTTCAATTACTTTTTTTTCTATTTCAGTTCCGTTTAGAGTAATGTTTTTAAAATCTTGATTGTTGTCAATCGCTTCTTTTATAGTTTGATTGTCAGAAATGAGTTTTGCGAGTTTATCGGCTATGGATAATTCAACTCCCATTACGCGAGCAACATCTCTAATAGCCGAACGACTTGCTAATGTGCCAAATGTTATGATTTGTGCAACTTTTTCTTGTCCGTATTTATCCACAACATATTGAAAAACAAATTCTCTACCTTCATCATCAAAGTCTGTATCAATATCGGGCATGCTAATGCGTTCGGGATTGAGAAAGCGTTCAAATAGTAATTTATACTTTATTGGGTCAATATTTGTAATGTCTGTAGCGTATGCAACAACTGAGCCTGCCGCCGAACCTCTTCCGGGACCAACAAGGATATTCTTTTTTTTTGCAAAAGCAATTAAATCTTGAATTATGAGAAAATATCCCGCAAATCCCATGTTTTTAATAATACCTAACTCATAATTAATTCTTGAACTTATTGTTTCATCAATTTCACCATACTTTTTTCTTGCTCCTTCAAAGGCTAAATGCCTTAAATAATCGTCATCATTTTCAAATTCGTCAGGAATAGGAAATAATGGCATAATTGCTTTTTTATTAAGATTAATTGGCTCAATAGAATTTGCAATATTTATTGTGTTTTCTAATACTTCAGGATTATTTGGGAATAATTCAAGCATTTCGTCGTATGACTTTAAATATTCGTTGCCTGTGTAAAACATGGAATCTTCCATGTCGTCTTTACCTGTATTGATTCTAATCAGTAGTTTATGGGCTTCGTAATCATCTTTTTCGATAAAATGGATATCGTTGGTGGCAATAAGTTTTACATTATGTTTTTGTCCTAATTCAAACAATGCTTTGTTTACTATTTTTTGGTCTTCATGCCCATGACTCATTAGTTCAAGATAAAAATCATCTTTAAAAATTTCGAGATATGATAATAGAGACTCTTCAGCTTTGTCCATGCTATAATTCAAAATCATTCTTGGAATTTCGCCTCCTAAGCAGGCTGAAGATGCAATAAGACCTTCGGAGTGTTCTTTGAGCCATAATTTATCCATTCTTGGGCTATAATAAAAACCTTCGGTATAGCTGCGAGATACTAAATTGATAAGGTTGTTATAGCCAATTTCATTTTTTGCAAGTAATACTAAATGATAACCGCTTCTGTCTTCTCGCGTAGATTTATTTTCAACACCTCTGCGAGCAATATATGTTTCAACACCAATAATAGGCTTAATTCCTGCATTATTGGCTTCATTAACAAATTCCATAACTCCAAACATATTACCGTGGTCAGTAATTGCGATAGAGTCCATTCCTAAATCTTTCGTTTTTTTGATTAAATCTTTAACTTTTGCTGCTCCATCTAAAATGGAATAATGTGTATGTACATGTAAATGAGTGAATTTGGACATAATAATTTTATAAAGTTAGTTTTTGTAAAAATACTGAAATTTCAGCTAATAAAATTGAGAAGTTTTCAACAATTATTGAATTGTTTCTAAAAAATCAATAATAACTTTACTTTTTAAACTCAGATAGCTTTTATTTCTTTCTCACACAGTTCGGGAGTAATAGCCGAAAAAGTATATCCCAAATCATTAAAATGGTTCAAAAAATTAGGCAATACAAATCTGATTTTTTCTTCAGCCTTGTAGCTATCATGAAATACTATGATTGAACCGGGATTGTCAGAGTTGTCTATAGCTCTTTCCAAACATTTTTCTTTAGATATTTTTTTATCAAAATCTCCTGGAATGACAGACCATAATATTACATAATAATCTTTTTGTAATTCTTTTCTTTGCAAAGGAGTGATTTTGCCATAAGGAGGTCTAAATAGTTTAGTTTTAAGCAAAACATCACTCATTTTAACATTTGCAATATAAGAATGCAGAGAATAGTTCCAGCCATTTAGGTGATGAAAAGTATGATTGCCTACGCTATGATTTTGTTCAATAATCTTTTGATAAATATTAGTATGTTTTCTAACATTATCTCCTACACAAAAAAAAGTAGCTTTTGCATTATATTTACTTAGTTCTTCTAACACAAAATCTGTAACTCTTTCAACAGGACCATCGTCAAAAGTTAGAAATATCTCTTTGTTGCTTGTGTTAATTTTCCAAATAATATCTTTCTGACTTATGTGTTGAAATATGTTTGAAGTAATTGCGTACACAAGCCTAATATATTAGTTCATTCCTTTGTAAATACTTGAAATATATTGTTCATAATATTCGGTAAACAAAGAATGTGCTTTTACTTCGATTTCATCTCTTTTATATATTTGACTTACTTGAGCAATCCTTTGAATTATACCTAATTCCTGCTCTTTTCTGTCATTCAGCTGAATTGCTTTGTTTCCTTTAAAAGAAAAATAATAGTTTAAATTTTCTTCAGCAATGTCAAGAAGTCTATTTAATAGTGTATCTCCTTTTTCAAAACCTTCAGCTTTATAGTATGATTCAGATATTGGTACTATAAAGAAATTATATGGAAAATTTTCTTCGGGCATAATTTTCATGGCAAAATCTAAAACTTCAATTGCTTTTTCCTTATTTCCTTTTTCAATAAAAGTATCAGCAAGTCTAAAAAAGTTATTTCTATAATTTTGACACATTCTTCTAATTGTTTCGTCAGCATATACGCCTTGTTTTTCAATATTTCCCCATTGAAACTTTTTAATCATATTGTTGTACAAAATTTCTGGTTCAATTCTTCCTGTGTATCCCGCTCTGTTAGCCGTTTTGATAGGAACTAAACGATAAACTAATCCGTCTAATTGAAAATAATCTTGCAATCCAAAATATGCATCGTCACCTGTTGTTATTGCAAAATATATAGGTCTTTCCCAATTGTTTGCAACCAGAAGGTCAAGTAACATTATAGCATTTTTGTATATGGCAGTGCGATTAATTCTCCACTCAATTGCATCAACTATTTGGTCTGCATTGTGAGGTGCTACAGTTCCATTGTCAACAACTTTGGCAGAATCAACTTTAAGCATAAAGTTTTTGGTAGGGAAATAATCAACATCTCCGCGTGGAGTTTTAAATTTTAATCTTTCAGGTTGAGTATTTAATATGTGATACAAATCTTTAATATCAACATGAGGTGTGTTTTCATTTTGTTCGAGTAAATATACTACATCAAGGCTTCCTGAAAAAGGAACGGCTTTTCCTTCATATACTGTTCTTTTCATCATATTGACATACCAATCTGTATTAAGTAAACTTAAATTTACTACACGAACATCGGTTCTATAGTGTTCAACTTCTTGAATATACCATAAAGGAAAAGTATCATTGTCTCCGTTGGTAAATAAAATTGCATTAGGCTCGCAGCTGTCAAGATAGTTTTTGGCAAAATCTCTTGCCGCATATCTTTGTGATCTGTCGTGGTCATTCCAATTTTCTTTAGCCATAATAACTGGGACTAATAAAAATGAAGCTAATGTGGCAATTGCAACACTTGAAACTTTGTTTTTTAGTATTTTTTTTAACAAATCACTGATAAATAATACTCCTAAGCCAATCCAAATAGAAAAAGCATAAAATGAAGCAACATAAGCATAATCTCTTTCTCGTGGTTGATACGGCGTTTGGTTTAAATATAATATAATTGCAATTCCTGTCATGAAAAATAATAAACCAACTACAAAAGCATCTTTTGGTTTGTTTTTGATGTGGTAAATAAGTCCAAGAACACCTAAAATAAATGGCAACATGTAATATTTGTTTCTTGCCTTATTTGATTTCATATACTCAGGCAAATCAGTTTGTGAGCCTAAGCGACTGTCTATAAATGAAATACCTGAAATCCAATTGCCATCAAGAATATTGCCGTGTCCTTGTATATCATTTTGTCTTCCAACAAAATTCCACATAAAATACCTAATGTACATGTGGCTAACTTGATATGAAAAGAAAAACTTTAAGTTTTCAATAAAAGTAGGTTTTACAATAGTTTCTACTTGTCCGCCTCCTCTTGCATATTTGATTTTTTCGCCCTTAACATTTCCCCAGCTTTCATATCCTTCAATATGGTGTGCTTCTTGTCCGTTCCACATTCTGGGAAAAATGGTACAAAATTCAGGTTCATAAACAGGTTTGCTATTTTCTCTTTTGTCAATTACTACATATTTTTTTAAGTTTTCGTCTTTTTTGTAAACTGGCTTTTTATCTTTCCACTTTTCCGTATCCTTAAATGGTGCCGAATAATATTGTCCATAAAATAGCGGGGTATCTCCATATTGTTCTCTTTGCAAATAAGCTAATAAGTTAATTGCATTTGAGGGATTATTTTCATCAATAGGAGTTTCTGCTGAAGATCTAATCACTAAAATAAAATAAGTAGAATATCCAATAAGTAGAAATACAAAAGATTTTAAAATAATATTCCAAACAAATTTATTATTTTTTTGAGTGTAATATATTCCAAAGCCTATCAAACCTACAAGTAATAAGAGATATATTAATGTTCCGCTATTAAATGGTAATCGCATTTGATTAACAAAAAACAATTCAAAGTTTCCTGCTAATATAACTATCCATGGAATAATTAAATATAGAATACCCCCAAGAATAACGAACGAAAGTAAAGTTACAATTAAAATCCCTTTTTTGCTTACTTTATATTTTTTGAAATAGTATATAAAAACAATTGCAGGTACAGCAAGTAGGTTCAATAAGTGTACGCCTATTGATAATCCAACAAGATATGCAATCAATAACATCCATCTTAAATTGTCTTTTCTTTCGGCTTGTTCTTCCCATTTCAAAATAGCCCAAAATGTAATTGCAGTAAATAGTGATGAAAGAGCATACACTTCACCTTCAACCGCAGAAAACCAAAACGAATCAGTAAATGTATATGTTAATGCACCTATGAAGGCTGCTCCAAATATGCATAAATATTGATATGTTGATGGAATAGTGTCTTTTTTTAATACTAATTTTTTAGTTAATAAACTGATAGTCCAAAATAAAAACAATATGGTTAATGCACTTGAAACAACAGAAACAAGATTTACCATTAATGCAACTTTTTCAAGGTTTCCAAATGCAAACATTGAAAATATGCGACCAATAAGCTGAAATGTGGGTGCTCCCGGAGGGTGTCCTACTTGTAGTTTATATGAGGTTGCAATAAATTCTCCGCAATCCCAAAAACTTGCAGTTGGCTCAACAGTTAGGAAATAAACAAGAAAAGCAATGATTCCTACTAACCATCCTAAAAGATTATTCAAAAAGTGATACTTCTTCATTTAAACTTATAATTTAATTTGCGAAATTACATATTTTTTAAAATATGGGAAATTCAAATTTTCATTAACTTAACCCTAATTAGATTTATAGATTTTACTATAAAAATAGTGAAATCATATTTTGTAAAAAAAGTAATAATCTTAATAAAATTTTTTATCTTTGAAATCCACGATGTTTTTAAATTTTTTTAAGATGAAACTAATTGATACACATTCACATATTTATTTGCCTGAATATGAGGCTGATATTCAAAAAGTTATTATCAATGCTCAAGATGTTGGAGTTGAGTTAATTATTTTACCAGCTATTGATTCTACTCATTTTTTCAGATTGCAGGATATTGTTTCTCGTTATGAGGGCTATTGTTTGCCTCTTATGGGAGTACATCCTTCAAGCATAAATAGAAATTATGTAAATGAACTTGATTTTGCTTATCAAAATTTGCTTAATGGACAATATGTGGGAATAGGTGAATGTGGAATTGATTTGTATTGGGACAAATCATTTGTAAAAGAACAAATTATTGCATTTGAAACTCAAGTTTCGTGGGCTTTAGAATTTGATTTACCAATTATTATCCATCAAAGAGAATCTTTTGAAGAGATTTTTCATGTATTGAATAATTTTAAAGAAAAAAAGCCAAAAGGCATTTTTCACTGCTATTCGGGAGATATTAAAACTGCCGAAAAATGTATTGAAATGGAATTTTTGTTAGGAATAGGTGGTGTTGTTAGTTTTAAAAAGAGCATGATGGCTGAAGTTGTTAAGGAAATTCCGCTTAAATATCTTGTACTTGAAACCGATGCTCCGTACTTGGCACCAGTGCCATATAGAGGAAAACGAAACGAACCTGCATATATTCAACTTATTGCTAATCATATAGCACACATTCTAAATATTGAAATAGAAGAAGTAGCAGCAATTACTAGTGCAAATGCCAAGAATTTATTTAAACTATAACTTTTTTATAAAATTAAATTAAATTTGTTGGGGAATATTAAAAAAATAGTATCTTTGCAAACTCAAAATTAGTTCTTTTAGATGATATTTTGTTACGGGGTGTAGCGTAGTCCGGTTATCGCGCCTGCTTTGGGAGCAGGAGGTCGCAGGTTCGAATCCTGCCACCCCGACTCTGGGTCCCGTAGCTCAGCTGGATAGAGCAACAGCCTTCTAAGCTGTGGGTCAAAGGTTCGAATCCTTTCGGGATCGCTGGATATCTTATCTGTTGTTGAAAAATAAAAAACATTCATTTTTAACTTTTATTCATTTAATAAGTATTTTAAATTCTTCTAACTTTGCAATATGTCAAGTATTGTAAATAAAAATAAGTTTTTACCCACTACTAAAAATGAAATGAGTGCATTAGGGTGGGAGCAAGCTGATATTATTTTAGTTACAGGAGACGCATACATTGACCATCCTTCTTTTGGAATAGCTATTATTGCTAGATTAGCTGAGAGTAAAGAACTAAAGGTTGCCGTTATTTCACAGCCCAATTGGAGAGATGATTTAAGAGATTTTACAAAGTTAGGAAAACCCAAATATTTTTTTGGAATTACAGCTGGAGCAATGGATTCCATGGTAAATCATTATACTGCACTAAAAAGAAAGCGTTCTGATGATGCTTTCACTCCAGGGGGCAAATCAGGGTTTCGTCCTGATTATGCTTCTGTTGTTTATACTAATATATTAAAGTCTCTTTATCCAGATAGTTTTGTTGTTTTAGGAGGTATAGAAGCATCTTTGAGAAGAATAACTCATTACGATTATTGGTCAGATAGCGTAAAACCGTCAATATTAATTGATAGCGGTGCTGATTTGTTACTTTATGGAATGGCAGAAAAATCTTTTGAACAACTTATTAAATTATGTAAGGAAGATAGTTTATATAGTGATAAAGTTTATAATATTCCTCAATCTTCATTTGTGCTAAACAACAAAAACGCACTGAAAAAAATTACTGAAAATAATCACGATTATATTCTATTACCTTCGCATGAAGACTGCCTTTCTAATAAAAATACCTTTGCAAGAGCATTTAAATTATTTGAAGAAAATTCAAATAGTTTTGCTCCTAAAACTTTAATACAAGCAATTGAAAATAAATTTGTTGTAGTCAATAATACTTATCCTTTATTTGAAAGTGGACAAATTGACACATATTACAATTTACCTTATACTCGGCTTCCTCATCCAAAATATGACAAAAAACTACCAATTCCAGCTTATGAAATGATAGCAAATTCCGTTACATCGCATAGAGGTTGTTTTGGTGGATGTAGTTTCTGCGCAATTACGGCACATCAAGGAAAGTTCGTATCAAGTAGGTCTAAAAAATCAATTTTGTCAGAATTAGTCAAAATTAGTCAGCATGAAAATTTTAAAGGACACATAAGCGATATCGGTGGTCCAACTGCAAATATGTACAAAATGGCGGGGATAAATATTGAATTGTGCAAAAAATGCAAAAGAGCTTCGTGTTTATTTCCTAATGTGTGCACTAATCTTAATTATGACCACTCTTCAATGATAGATTTATACAATGATGCTTTAAAAATAAAGGGAATATCCTTAATTACAATTGGAAGTGGTATAAGATATGACATGCTAGTCCAAAATTCAAAAGATAAAGAATATCATTTGTCAAAATATATTAATACTCTTGTGTCAAGACATGTATCAGGAAGATTAAAAATAGCTCCAGAGCATGTTTCTGAAAAGGTTTTAAAATTAATGCGAAAACCATCGTTTGACTTGCTCAAAAAATTTGCAAAAACATTTAGAGAGTTAAATAGAGAACTAAAAAAAAGCCAACAGCTTGTTTTATATTTGATTGTCGGGCATCCGGGTTGTACTGATGAGGATATGCTTGTTTTAACTAATAAGGCAAAACATCCCGATTTTTTTATAGACCCAGTTCAAGAGTTTACCCCAACTCCTTTAACTCTTTCTACAACCATGTATTATACAGGAATGAATCCTTATTCGAACGAAAAAGTAAATATTATTAAGCAGGCTAAACAAATTAGAAATCAAAAAAATATGCTTAAAAAATCACATACTAATAAGCATAAAAAACCATCGAATAAAGCAAATAGAAGCAAATAATAAGTTTTGCAAATGTCATAGTGGACATATTGTCAAAAACGCAAGTATCTGTATATCAATAATATATCGATTTTATGGGTATTTATTGAACTTTGGAACGCTTTTTGATTATTTGTATTCAGTCTAAATTAAAAATAAATAAATATGAAAAAATTACAATTAATACCAGAGCTTTCACTACAAAGCAATTATGTTTTACCTACACTTCCATATTCGTACAATGCTATAGAGCCATATATTGATGCTCGCACTATGGAAATTCATCATACAAAACATCATCAGGCATATATTGATAACTTGAATAATGCACTAAAAGAACATAGTGCTAAAGAACAACCTTTGTTGAATATTTTCAGAGAAATATCAAAATTTCCTATGGCAGTTAGAAATAATGGTGGTGGACATTTTAATCATCAATTATTTTGGTCAATTTTAAAGCCGACTAAGGATACTAATAATATGTTGCAAGGCGATCTTAAACAAGCAATAGAACAAAACTTGAATGGTTTTGATGCGTTTGTGTCAGATTTTTCGCAAGCAGCTATGACAAGATTTGGAAGTGGTTGGGCATGGTTAGCTGTTGATGAACATGGAAAGTTATTTGTTACTTCAACACCAAATCAAGACAATCCACTAATGGATATAGCAGATAAACAAGGGTATCCAATTCTTGGACTTGATGTGTGGGAACATGCTTATTATTTGCAATATCAGAATAGAAGAGCCGAATATGTTAAAGCATTTTTTAATATTATTAATTGGAACGAAGTTTCAAAAAGATTTCAGGCAATTGTTAATTCGTAAAAATACTAATAATGAGATTTTTTATTTCAATATTACTTATGTTTGGGCTTGGTACTTTACAAGCCCAACATGCCTTTGAGTCTTTACCATACAAATATGATGCGTTAGAACCGCATATTGATGCTAAAACTGTTGAAATACATTACGATAAGCATCATAGGGCATATTTTAATAATTTTGTGAGTGCAATTAAAAATACCTCAGCTGAGAAAATTAAAATAGAGGAGATATTGCAGAATATATCTAACTATAGTGTTGTCGTTCGTAATAATGCTGGCGGGTGGTATAACCATACATTATATTGGAATATTATGACTCCAGGTGGCTCAAAAATTCCAAAAGCAGGATTGTTGAAAACAATTAATGATACTTTTGGAAGTTATGATGAGTTGAAAAAACAGATTACTAATAAAGGTATGCAGCATTTTGGAAGTGGTTGGGTATGGTTAATTGTAAATAACAAAGGAAAGTTAATCATTACGACAACAGAATACCAAGACAATCCGCTAATGAATACCATAGAAATTCAAGGAATCCCAATTTTGGGAATTGATTTGTGGGAGCATGCATATTATTTAAAATATCAAAATTTGCGAAAAGCATATATTGATGCTTTTTGGGAAGTTGTTAATTGGGATATTATCGAAGAAAATTATACTAATGCTTTAATCAAGTTAAAGCAATAATTTCAAAAACTGTTTAGAATTTAGCAACTGAATTTTAGCAAAATAGGTTTGTTTTTCTTTTATCTTAAAAAGAGTTTTTAGATTAATAATGAAACTCTGCTACAAATTTTCATGTAGCTTCGAATGATTACTGACATTCGCTTGAAATTTGTAAGATGAATTTATAAAAATTCGTATTAATATATTATTTTTGTAAAATAATTTTATTGCAGTTTTATTATAATATAAATAATGTCAGCATCTAAACGAATTATTACACTAACAACCGACTGGGGAATCAAAGATCATTATGTAGCAGCTGTAAAGGCTAAGATTTATTCTAAACTTAATGATGTAATTATTATTGATATTACTCATAGTGTAGAACTAAATGATGTTTTTTCAGCTGCTCATATTTTAAAAAGTGCGATTCGTGATTTTCCTGAAAATACAATTCATATTATTGGAGTTAAGGCAGAAGCAACTAAGGAATCTCCTAATGAAAAAGAATCTCTTCATGTAAAAGAATCTCCTCATGTAGTTGTATGTCATAATAATGTGTATTTTATTGGTGCCGATAATGGTTTTTTTAATTATTTATTTGATAAAAAACCTGACAAAGTATTTAAAATTGACATACATCAAGATACTAATTATTGGGGATTCCCTACAAAAAATGTTTTTGTGAAGGTTGCTGCCGAAATTGTCAAAAATAATAACTTATCAAATATAGGCTTCGAAACAGAGTTGCAAAATACATCTTATGGATTATTCTATTCTTATATCAAAGATGACACTTTAATTGGCAAAATTGTACATATTGACCATTATGGAAATTGTATAACTAATATACCTCATGGTAAATTTTTGGAATTTACTAAGAGGAAAAAGTATAGAATTAATTTTGATAATTATGAAGTAACAAAAACACACAAAACATATATTGATCAGCAGCAAGGTGAATTTGTATGTTTTTTTAATAGTCTAGGTTTCTTAGAAATAGCTATAAATGCTGGAAATATACAAGAGTTATTAGGTTTGAAAATCAAAGATGATATAATAGTGTACATAGAAAATTAGATTAGTCCATATTTTTTTGCTCAAATTAGAATTTATATTGTAATTTTGCAAAAGTTTTTTGGCGAGGTAGCTCAGGTGGTTAGAGCGTCGGATTCATAACCCGAAGGTCACGAGTTCAACTCTCGTCCTCGCTACAATTAAAGGCACATATTAAAACATGTGCCTTTTTTGTATTTGATATGTATAAGTTTTGAATACTATTGCTTGAAAAATTTTTATATAAAAATAGCTCTGTGATTGGATTGTTGTTTATTAAACTTTGTTTGAACTAAATCCTTATCTAAACCGTCTATATGTGTAATAAACCATTTTCGTAGAAATAGTACAATATCATTAACAAGTGTTTTGCTTCCATAATAATATTCTTTTTGGAATTGCTTAACACTATTGATAAAATATAGATGTTCTTGTTTATGCCTATTAAAGCGATACACATCACTATATACATGTTGTAGTAAGTTTTCTTCTATTTCAAAGTTAAACTTGCTAAACACGGCAAGTCGTTCAATTATTAGATAAAGTTTTTCTTTAGTTTGATTTTGCTCTATAGCTTCTAATAAATCATTAAAAGTTTTTAATAAATATTGATGTTGCTTATCAATTTTTGCAATTTCAATTTCGTATTCATTCGAGCAATAATTACTATTTATAAAGCTATTAGTTTCTGTAGCTGAAGTAGAGTTTTTTTCAAACTCTGGTTTTGAATTTATTTTAGTTTGATATATAGAAGTATTTGAGTCTATTTTGGCTTGCTGTGTTGTGATATCTATAGAGGATTCGTCAGCTTTTTCATCAATAACATCTTCTTTAAAAAGCCATTCTTGTAATATGTACATAAAGTTGTTATCAGAAAATTGCCGTAAAACAACGCAATTAATCAGAAATGAAGTTGTTTTTCTGAGATAGCCTAATTGCCTGAATGCATCTTCTTCATGTTTCTCTCTAACGATAATAGCTTCTTGATTTTCATTAAGATCGATAGGTATATCTCGACTAAATAAAGATTTATATGCAACATCAATAGAGGAATTGTGGTTTTTTAGATATAATTTGTTGATTTGAGCATATCTCATACTTTGCACTATTGATGCTATATTAATTGCTTTTGTAAAAATATTTTCTATAGATAACTTGGTATCAGTAAGTATAATTACAATATTTCCTTTTTCATTTAATGCAATAAATTCAGTATCAGTTTCTTGAACTTTTGCAATATGCAATGGACCAACAAATAAATATTTTGGTTTAATTCCATTAATGCTTGATGATAGTAGGTGGAAAATATCTTTAGCAGAATTTAATAGTGAAAAGTTAGATATATATTGTTGTTTATCAACATTCCACAATAAAAAATTTCCATGACTCATTTATACTGAATTAGTATTTTAATTAGTACAAAAGTAAGGTTTTTTATTCTAATTCTTTAATTAAATCGTTAATTCTTTTAAAGTCTTCATCTTTGGATAATCTGGCATAGAGAGTTCTTAAAGAAACAAGTGTTGAAAAGTCATGATTGTTAATTTGTTGTGCTTTTTCAAGATAAGGAAGTGCTTTAGTCCACATTTCTTCGTATTTGATTTTTTCTTTTTCATACTCTTTGAAGTCTGTAATTTTATCTGCTTCTTCAAATATTCTTACTCCTTCGTTGTAAAATAAAGCTCCAAGATTGTAGATTGCATCGAAATAACCGGGATTAAGTTCAATTGCTTTTAAATATTTTTCTTCGGCTTTTTTGAAATTGTTATTTCTATCTTCATTAGATATTCCTTCTTTCTTGCTTAACTGATCAAAGTTGCTTCCGACAGTAAAATATAGAATTGGATTATTTGGATCTTTTTCAATTGCTACTTCAAGTGCATTTTGTGCTTTTTCAATTTGGTCTGTTGCTAAAAAAATATTTGTTTCTGCAATTAAAATATTCAAATCATCAGGGAAACGATTTTTTCCTGTTTTAATAACTTGTGTCGCTTTGTCATATTCTTTTGATTGAATATAAATACTTGCTAAATAACTATATATAATAGGGTTTTTATAGTTCATTGTAACTAATTCACGCAAAAAAGAAGTAGCTTTTTCATTGTCTTCAATTTGCATTGCACAAATTGCAGCATTGAACGTGGCAAGTGAGTCTTTAATGTTAAAGATGTTGTTGATTGTTTTAGTTTTTTCAAAGTCAGGAATTGCTTCTTTGTATTGTGTGCTATTAAATTTTTCAACTCCTCTATTGTAATATTGTTCTCCAATAATAAACATACCTAATTTTGCTGAAGGCGGATTTGCAGTTGGTTGAATGTAATCACCATCAATCTCTATTGATTTATTATATGCGTCATAAGCACCCTCAAGTGCATTGGGATGTAGAGATTTATATTTTGCATCTTCGCTAAGTGCTATGGCTAATAAAATATTCCCTTTGTATAGCCATGTTTTAACATCTGATTGTGTTTTTGGGTGTTCAACAGCGGCATTGATGTTTTCTAAAGCTTTGTCTAATCTTCCTTCTCTCAAGTAATTAAAAGAACTTACGACTCTATTAGCTTGTGCTGATACAAAAAACACACTTATTATTAGACTGAAAGTTATGATTGCTTTTTTCATGCTTATATGTTTTTATAAATTTGTATGCAAATATAGTAACTTATTATATAACAAAAATTTTGCCATAAATTTATTCAAGTGAATTATCACTAACATCATTGTCATTTTCACTTTCGTTTGTTGAGATATTTTCATCAGTTTCATTGGCTTCATCTTCTTGTTCAGCTTCAACTTTTGCTATGGAAGCGATTGAATCTTTTTCATTTAAGTTGATTAGCCTTACTCCTTGGGTTGCACGACCTTGTACTCTCAAATTCTTCACTGGTGTTCGGATAGTAATACCTGATTTATTAATAATCATTAAATCATCTTCGTCAAGAACATCAAGGATTCCAACCATATTTCCTGTTTTGCTCGTAATATTAAGTGATTTTACTCCTTTTCCACCTCTATTTGTAATACGATATTCGTCAACTGCCGAGCGTTTTCCGTAACCATGTTCCGAAACTACTAATATATCTGAGTTATAGCTTTCAAGACAAATCATACCAATTACTTCATCATTTTGATTGGATAAAGTAACACCTTTAACTCCTGATGCATTTCTTCCCATAGGTCTGACTTTAGTTTCATTAAAACGAATTGCTCTTCCTGATAATAAACCCATGATTATTTCATTACTTCCGTTTGTTAATTTTGCTTGTAGTAGCTCATCATTTTCACGAATGTTAATAGCAATAATTCCATTTTGTCGTGGTCTTGAATATGCTTTAAGATTAGTTTTCTTAATAATACCTTTCTTTGTACAAAGAATTATGTAGTTATTTTCAATGTATTCTGTGTCAGTTAAATCTTTTGTATTTAAGTATGCACGCACTTTATCATCAGGATCAATTTGAATTAAGTTTTGTATTGGTCTTCCTTTTGAAGTTCTTGCGCCTTCAGGGATATCATATACTCTCATCCAATAAACTTTGCCTTTTTCAGTAAAAAATAGCATATAATTGTGCATAGATGCTACAAATAGGTGTTCAACAAAGTCGTTATCCCGAATATCAGAACCTTTATGTCCTTTGCCGCCTCTGTTTTGATTACGATATTCTGAAATATGGGTTCTTTTTATATATCCCATGTGAGATATTGTAATTGCCATGTCTTCATCAGCAATAGTATCTTCAATACGAAAGTCTTTACCTTCATATATTATTTTGCTCTTAGGTTCATCTCCGTATTTTTCTTTTATTTCAATAAGTTCCTTTTTTATAATTTCCATCCGAAGATCTTCACTTGCCAATATTGCTTTTAGATTTTCAATAAGTTTTTTCAACTCCTCATATTCTGCTTGTAATTTTTCTCTTTCTAAACCGGTAAGAGTTCGCAAACGCATATCTACTATTGCTCGCGATTGTATTTCAGATAATCCAAACCTTTCTGATAATCTTTCACGCGCTTCGTCAACAGATTGTGATGAACGAATAATTGCAATTACTTCATCAATAAAGTCTAAGGCAATCAATAAACCTTCAAGGATATGAGCTCTTTTTTCTGCTTCAGCAAGTTCAAATTTAGTTCGTCTGATGACAACTTCATGTCTATGTTCAACAAAATAATGGATTATTTCTTTAAGATTCAGAGTTTTTGGTCTTCCATTAACTAGTGCAATATTATTAACATTGAAAGCTGATTGAAGTTGACTGTATTGATATAGCTTATTGATAATAACATTTGGAATTGCATCGTTTCGAATTTCGAAAACAATTCTCATTCCATTTCTATCAGACTCGTCGCGGATATCAGTAATACCTTCTATTTTCTTTTCATTAACAAGGTCGGCAATTTTTTTAATTAATTCAGCTTTATTTAATTGATATGGAATAGCTGTTGTAACAAGTTTTTCATCTTTAGTGCCTTCATTTTCGAGATGAATATCTGCTCTCATAACAATTCTACCTCTTCCAGTATGATATGCTTCTTTTACTCCATCATAGCCATAAATAGTGCCACCTGTAGGGAAATCGGGAGCTTTAATGTGTTTCATCAATTCATCAATTGTGATGTCTCTGTTGTCAATAAAAGCTAAAATCCCGTCAACAACTTCATTTAAGTTATGTGGTGGCATATTAGTTGCCATACCAACAGCAATTCCGGATACTCCATTGAGCAAAAGATTTGGTATTTTAGCAGGTAAAACAGTGGGTTCTTGAAGAGAATCATCGAAATTTAGTTGAAAATCGACAGTATCTTTATCAATGTCAGCAAGCATTTCTTCTGCAATTTTTTGCAATTTTGCTTCTGTATATCTCATTGCGGCAGGACTGTCTCCATCAATTGAACCAAAGTTTCCTTGTCCGTCAACAAATGGGTAACGCAATGACCAATCTTGAGCCATTCTAACCATTGCATCATAAACAGATGAGTCTCCATGAGGGTGAAATTTACCAAGTACTTCTCCAACAATACGGGCTGATTTCTTATATGGGCGATTTGATAAAACTCCTAATTCATACATTCCAAAAAGCACTCTCCTGTGGACAGGTTTTAAGCCATCTCGTACATCAGGTAATGCCCTTGAAACAATTACAGACATAGAGTAATCTATGTATGCACTTTTCATTTGGTCTTCAATATTGACAGAGATAATACTTTCTCTTTCTTCTAAACTCATAATCTTCTTTCTTTCTTATAGTTATGTGATAAAAATATAGTAAAAATTAATTGTACGAATTTACGATTTTTTTTTGAAATCAAAGATGAAAATTTTAGTGTTTTGATTTAAATAACATCTCAATTCATTGTACATTAATTTATTAACATACAATAGCAACCAATTACTGAATGAAATTGGCTATTATTAATATTTATGTAGTGCTTGTAAATCTTCAAATGCAGTTTTGAGTCTGTTAACTATTGCTTTTTCTCCTTCACGCAACCATGTTCTTGGGTCATAATATTTTTTATTTGGTTTGTCGCTTCCTTCAGGATTTCCAATTTGTTGTTGCAGATAATCTTTCTTTTGTTTGTAATAATTATGTACTCCGTCCCAAAAAGCCCATTGTGTGTCGGTATCAATATTCATTTTGATAACTCCGTACGAAATAGCTTCTCTAATTTCTTCTCTAGATGAGCCTGAACCTCCATGGAATACAAAATTTACAGGTTTTTCTTCTGTCAATGAGAAATGCTTTTTTATGTAGTCTTGTGAATTTTTTAAAATAATTGGTTCGAGTTTGATATTCCCGGGTTTATATACCCCATGCACATTTCCAAATGAGGCTGCAATTGTAAAATTCGGACTTATTTTCATTAATTCTTGATAAGCATAAGCAACATGCTCGGGTTGTGTATATAATTTTGCACTGTCAATGCTAGTATTGTCAACACCATCTTCTTCTCCACCTGTAATGCCTAACTCAATTTCTAATGTCATACCTAATTTTGACATTTTTGATAGATACTTTTTTGAAATCTCAATGTTTTCTACTAAACTTTCTTCTGAAAGATCAAGCATGTGTGAGCTAAATAAGGGTTTTCCGCTTGTTTTGAAAAATCTTTCACTTTCATCAATAAGTGCATCAATCCAAGGAAGAAGTTTTTTGGCAGCATGGTCAGTATGCAAAATTACAGGAATACCATACATTTCTGCAACTCTATTAACATGATATGCTCCGGAAATTGTACCTTCAATAGATGCTTTCATTTTATCGTGTATGCTTTTTCCTGCAAAAAACTGCCCACCTCCATTTGAAAATTGAATGATAACAGGAGATTTAACTGTGGCAGCTGCTTCTAACACAGAATTAATTGAGTTTGTCCCGACAACATTAACAGCAGGTAAAGCAAATTGATTTTGTTTTGCATAGTCAAAAACTAGCTTTACATCTTCTCCAGTAATTACACCAGGTTTTACAATATCTGATAATTTAGTACTCATAGTTTTGTGTGTTTAATTATTTTTCAAAATTACTAATTTTTGTCAAGAAAAACAGATGTTTATCTTTGTCCTAATTTGTAGTACTTGTTTTTGCGTGAAATAAATGCTTATAAATGTATCATTAAATTTGTAATTTTGTGAACTATTTAGCAGTTAGAAACATGAAATTTATCAATTCTCTTGCTTCTTGGGTAATAAAAAAGCGTTTACATCAAATAGAATTATTTATTCGTTATCCTATTGAAGTGCAACAAGAATTATTTAATAAGTTAATTGAGTATGGCAAGCAGACAGAGTGGGGCGAGAAGTTTAAATATGATAAAATTAGAACTATTAGCGATTATCAAGATGCAGTTTCTATTAGCACCTACGATGACCTTAAACCATACATTGATAGAGTGAAGCGAGGAGAGAAAAAAGTTTTGTGGTCAACTGATATTAAATGGTTTGCTAAGTCATCAGGAACAACATCGGATAGAAGTAAATATATTCCAATAAGTAATGAATCTTTAGAGGATTGCCATTATAAAGCAGGGAAAGATATGCTTGCAATTTATTGTAATAATTATCCTGAAACAAAAATTTTTACTTCAAAGGGAATTGCTATGGGAGGGAGTCAATCTGATAGTGAGTTTGAAAGTAGTGATTATTATACGGGCGATTTGTCGGCTATTTTGATGAAAAATCTTCCATTTTGGGCTGAATTATTAAGAGTACCAGATATTTCAATCGCTTTGATGAATGAATGGGAAGAAAAAATTAAGAAAATTGCAAATGCAACTAAAAACGAAAATATAGTTCATTTGTCTGGAGTTCCATCTTGGTCGATACTTTTGTTAGAACAGGTTTTGTCATTATCTAATCAAAAATATATTGATGAAGTATGGCCAGATTTTGAAGTTTATTTTCATGGAGGAGTAAATTTTGCTCCATACCGAGAAAGATTATCGAACTTATTTAATGTTAAAAAACCAAGACTGATGGAGATTTATAATGCTTCGGAGGGTTTTTTGGCATTAGAAGATCAAGTGGGTTCAAATGAACTTTTGTTGATGCTTGATTATGGCATTTTTTATGAATTTATTCCGATTAGTGAATTAGAAAGCACTAAACCCAAAACTTTATTATTAAATGAAGTTGAGCTATTTAAACAATACGCTGTTGTAATTACTACAAATGCCGGACTTTGGAGATACCTTATTGGCGATATTGTTATTTTTACTTCTTTATATCCATTTAGAATAAAAATCATTGGACGCACAAAATCATTTATTAATATTGCAGGCGAAGAGTTGATGGTTGAAAATGCTGAAAGAGCAATATCAGAGGCTTGTTCCAAAACAGATGCAGTTATTGATGAATTTACTGTTGGTCCAGTATATAGTAAGGGAGTAGATAAAGCGAAACATCAATGGCTTATTGAGTTTAAGATTATGCCAAATGACATTACTTTTTTTGCTGAAGTACTTGACAACGCACTCAAACATTTTAATTCAGATTATGAGGCTAAAAGATACAAAAGTATGATTTTGGATATGCCAGAAATTATTGTCGTCCCGAATGGAACATTTTACAATTGGTTAAAGCAAAATGGGAAACTCGGCGGACAAAACAAAGTGCCACGACTTTCAAATGATGATGAACTTATTTCTCAAATTAAAGCAATGATATGCAGATAGTTACAAGTTATGTTTAAAGCTAAATATTTAATTATTTGTATTTTTATATTCTTTGCATTTTTGAGTTCCAATGCACAAGTTCAAAAATTGTTTAATATTGATTTTTCAACTGAGCAATACAATGTTGCCGGAATTGATAATCTGGGAAGTGTGTATTTGTATAGTACTGCTTCATTAGTAAAACTTGATAAAACCGGAAGTATTTTATATTCTTATGCAGAGCATAAAAAAGGGCAAATTTCTTATGTAGATATTAGTAATCCATTCAAAATTCTTGTGCTACATCGTGATGCTCAAGAGCTTGTGGTTTTAAATAATAAATTGTCACCTATCGTAAATTCATATTCATTGTTTGATTTAGGCTTTTCTGATGTTAGCTTAGTTTGTGCATCGCAAGACAATGGTTTTTGGATTTATGACGAGGCAAAAGGTTCAATTAATTTAGTAACATTTCAAGGAGTGAAATTGCATTTTTCTAACGATTTACGCCAAATACTTGAAAGCACTTTTCAGCCGATAAAAATAGCTGTTTATGATTCAAATATTTATCTTTTTGACAAATTTATTGGACTAATTGAACTTAGCAATGTAGCAAATTTTAAAAGGCTAACTCATCTTGATGCTGAAAATATTTCAATTAATGCAAGTGGGATATTTTTTGTTAAAAGTAACAAAATGTATCAGTTTTTGCCTGCCGTTTTGTTAAAAAAAATTATTGCTAATGACATTGCCGAAATTACTTGTTTTGACTATTATGCACCTTATTTTCTAAAAGTTTTACAAAATAATTATTCGCTATATTTATATTCTAATTAATGAAAATTATATATATTTTTGCTTTTTACTAAAACTTTTTATCTATGCACATTGCAATAGCAGGAAATATAGGTAGTGGCAAAACCACATTAACAACTTTGTTGTCCAAGCATTACAAATGGGTACCTCATTACGAAGATGTTGATACAAATCCATATCTTGAGAGTTTTTACGCTGATATGAAAAGATGGTCGTTTAATCTTCAAATTTATTTTTTAAATAACCGCTTCAAACAAATTATTGAAATTCGCAATAGCAATAAAAATGTCATTCAAGATAGGACAATTTATGAAGATGCATATATTTTTGCGACCAACTTAAACGAGATTGGTTTGATGACAAATAGAGATTTTAATAATTATTCATCTTTGTTTGAACTTATTTCCTCTTTTATTCAGCCACCCGATTTGTTGATATATCTGAAAGCAGAAGTGCCTACTTTGGTTAGACAAATTCAAAAAAGAGGCAGAGCTTATGAGGCTTCAATTAGACTTGATTATTTACAAAGTTTAAATGAAAAATATGAAAAATGGGTTAGCAATTATAAATTAGGAAAATTGTTAATTGTAGATGTTGATAATTTAAACTTCTCGGAAAATCCGGAAGATTTGGGTGCAATTATTCAAAAAATTAATACAAAAATTCATGGTTTGTTTCCAGAAAAATAAAGATTTATTTACTCTCGGAGTTATTCCTGCAAGATATGCTTCAACTCGTTTTCCCGGAAAACCTTTAGCAGATATTAATGGAATGTCAATGATTGAGCGTGTTTACAAACGAGCATTGAACAGCAATATGCTAAATGATGTGTGTATTGCTACAGACGATAAT
>CAZKDV010000007.1:33739-44015 GCA_964551645.1 uncultured Bacteroidales bacterium
ATAATCTGATTTTTACACATGCAACCCAATTTGGAGCAAATGTTTTTATGACATCTGATAAGCATCAGTCAGGAACAGATAGATGTCTTGAAGCTACAAATAAGTATATGGAGCTATTTCCGAACAAAAAAGTGGATATTGTTGTAAATATACAGGGAGACGAACCCTTAATTCAAGCAGAAGTTATAGATGAACTTATTAGTGCTTTTCAGAATGCTCAAACACAAATAGCAACAATGATTACACCTATCAAAAACAAGTGTGATATTGATAATAATAATATTGTTAAAGTTGTGTTTAATAAAAAGTTTGATGCCTTATATTTCAGTAGATTGCCCATTCCCTTTATTAGAAACTCCGAAAATACCGAACACACATATTACAAGCATTTGGGATTATACGCATATAGAAGCGAAACACTAAATACTATTTGTTCGCTACCCATTTCTTTACTCGAAAAAACTGAATCACTTGAGCAGCTTCGTTGGCTTGAAAATGCAATTCCTATTAGAGTTGCAATTACGGAGCATGACTCTATTTGTGTTGATGTTCCCGAAGATATTCAACGAATCAAAGATATTTTAAAAGAAAATAATATAAATTAAAATTAGAATTATGGATACTATACATCAGTTAGTAAAAAGTTATCTGAAAACATATAAGTCGCTAACACTTGGCAAACTTGGAGAGTTAAAATTAGTTGCTATTTCTGCACAAATACACCCAATTATACATTCTTTTCAACCTCCTTCAGTTTCAGTTGAGTTTATATCTCAACCTTTGGCAAGCAACGAAGTTAGATTTGTTCAGTACATTATATTCCGAAAAAATGTGCCAGAACAAGAAGCTGAACAGATTATTGAACAATATACTGCAAATATATTGGAAAGTTTGACAACATTTGGCAAGTATGATTTTTCAGAAGTGGGCGTGCTAAAGTACGATGTAAAAGATGGATATTCATTTGAAACTTTTCCAAATACTTTTTACAATCCAGAAGTGTTTGGATTGGAAGCGTTTAAAGTAGAACCTATTGCTAAGCCTAATGAAGTAACGATAGTTACAGAAGAAGATGATAAAAACACAATAAAAGCAGAAGAGGAAATTAATGTTCAAATCCAAGATGTGCCTGTAGAAGTGTCTGATAAGAGTGTGGAAGTAAAGGAAGAAAAGGAAGTAAAGAAAAAAATTGAACAAAGTGTTGAAAAACAAATTACAGAGGAAAAAGAATCTAAAATAAAGTTTTTGAAAATATTATATGCAAGTTTAATAATCATAATCATTGGTGTTGCAATATGGTTTTTAAGAGATGTGTATATAAATTCCCTAATTAAACAACAACATGCAGAACTTCAGGAAAAAGAGGAAAAAACTACAATTGCTGAAGAAACTGAACCAATTGAAGAAATTTCGGAAGAAGTTTTTGCAGAAGAACGCCCTATTGAGGAAGAAAAAATTCAAGATGTAGAGATAATAAATAATAAATATTTCATAATCGGTGGTTCATTTCAAAGTCTTGAAACTGCAAATAAATATATTGAAACTCTTCATCAACAAGGATTTAACAATGCAGCTATAGTAGATGTTACTCGAGGAGGCTTGCACATGGTTGCTTATTCGGGTTATCCCGATAATCAGCAAGCTGAATCCGAATTACAACGAATCAAAAATGAATTTAATCCAAATGTTTGGTTGTATAAAAAATAATTAAGACTGTGGCTCGGAATAAATTAGAACGCTTTGAGGAGAATAAAACATTTCCTCATTTTTTTGAATATCGTTATGAAAATGGCATTTCTGACTTTTTGTTAAAAGGGAAATGGAATGATGCGTTTTTTAAAAATGACAAACCTATAATAATTGAGCTTGGGTGCGGAAAAGGAGAATATACGACAGGACTTGGTTTAAAGTATCCAGATAAAAACTTCATAGGGTTGGATATAAAAGGCTCAAGAATGTGGGTAGGAGCAAAAAAATCATTTGAAAAAAAAATGAAAAATATTGCTTTTGTCAGAATGTATATTTCATTAATAAATGCAGTATTTGGTGAAAATGAAGTTGATGAAATATGGATTACTTTTCCTGATCCACATTTGAGAAAATCTAAATCAAAAAAAAGACTGACATCTCCAGACTTTATTAATCGTTATGTACAGTTTTTGAAACCTAATGGAATTATACATTTAAAAACAGATAGCATAGAATTATATGATTACACAATGGAGGTGATAAGTAGCAATAATTACTATTTACATTGTTCTTCTGTTGATGTGTATCAAAACAAAATAAGCCCTGCAAGTGATATACAAACATATTACGAACAAATGTGGTTAAGTCAAGGACTAACAATAAAGTATATTTCTTTTTCTCCAAATTATAAATAATAATGAAAGAGGATAAATCGTTTTTTGAGCAAGTTTGGGAAATAACTCGATTAATTCCAGAAGGTAGAGTTACATCTTATGGAGCTATTGCCAAGTGCCTCGGAGCTGCCCGTTCTGCTCGCATGGTGGGTTGGGCTTTGAATGCTTCTACAAATATAAATCCTCATGTTCCTGCCCACAGAGTAGTGAATAAAAATGGTTTGTTGACAGGTAAATTTCATTTTGAAGGATATAATATTATGCAAGATTTGTTACAATCTGAAGGAATAATCGTTATTGATAATAAAATTAAGGATTTTGAAAAGCATTTTTGGAATCCGTCAGAATTGATTGAAGAGTAATTTGTGATAATATGAAAATTAATGGCAAGCATTATTATACTGTCTGGATGGACAAAGAGTGCAGGGTGTATATGATTCACCAAAATGAGTTACCTTTTAGGTTTAACATTTTTGAATCATCAAATTATAAAACAACATCTTGGGCTATCAAAGAGATGGTTGTTAGAGGAGCAGGGGCAATCGGAATTACGGCAGGATTTGCAATAGCACAAGCTTTTCACGAATATAAAACCAATAATTTAAACAATAATTTTATAGAAGAAGCAAAAATGCACATTGCTCAAACAAGACCAACTGCAAGAAATTTATTTTATGCTGTTGATGAAGTTTATAGTGCAGGCATTGAAGGAGGATATGCAGGAGCCGTAAATAGGGCGCAAGAACTTTTTCAAGAGGATTTAGAAATGTGCAAAGCTATTGGAGAATACGGAAACAGTTTAATAGGTTCAAAGTCTCGAATTTTAACACATTGCAATGCTGGAAGTTTGGCGTTTGTTGATTATGGTTCTGCTTTGGCTCCTATCTATCTTGCATACGAAAAAGGGAAAGATGTTTTTGTTTATGTTGATGAAACCCGACCTCGTTCGCAGGGTGCCAAACTTACAGCATGGGAGTTAGGACATCAAGGTGTTCCGTATTCAATAATTCCGGATAATGCAGCAGCACATTATATGAGTAAGCATGAAATAGATTTGCTTATAGTGGGTGCAGACAGAATTGCAAAAAATGGAGATATAGCAAATAAAATTGGAACTTTAGAAAAGGCAATTTGTGCTAAATATTTTGGAATACCATTTTATATTGCAGCACCTACTTCAACTTTTGATTTTGAGTGCGAAAACGGAACGAAAATTACAATTGAAGAAAGAAGTCAAGATGAGGTTATATACCAAACAGGAATGACAAAACACGGTAATTTGAATACGATAATGGTTTGTTCACCGAACGCAAATGCAAAAAATCCTGCTTTTGATGTTACGCCAGCAGAATTAATAACCGGAATTATTACAGAGCATGGTATTATTGAGGCTAATACAAAATCTATTATGACACTTCAAGCCAAGTAATTATGTCTGAGCTTTATGTCGGAACAAAGTTTACAACTGTTTTTTTTGATGATAATCCTCCACAGCATCAATTATTGTCAGAGCTTATATATTGGTGCGAATTATTTCAAGAATATGAATTAACTCCTGCACACGCCGGTGGAACTTCAGGAAATTTAAGTTTTAGAATAAATGCAAATTCTAACGAGTTTGTTATTACAGGAGCCGGATTAAAGCATAAAAACAAACTTGGCAACGAACATTTTGTTCATGTAAAATCATGCGACCTTTTGCAGAAAGTGGTTAATGTTTGTGGTTCTCGCTTACCTTCGTCTGAAAGCATGATGCATTATGCTATTTATCAAACCTTACCTCATGTAAATGCTATTTTCCATGGACATCATCAAGGAATACTCTCTTTTGCCGAAAAACTAAACATTCCAACTACAGAGTTTGAATGTCAATATGGCTCTATAGAATTGATTAATAGCATAATGCTTTTAATTGAGCAAAATGTTGAGTTTTTTATTATAAAAAATCATGGATTTATTTCTCTTGGAAGCAGCATGAAGCACGCTGGTGAAAGAGCATTGAGTATGCTCGAACAATATAAAGAACTCAATCGCTAGTACTTCAAATTTCTATCGTTATCTCGATTAATATCTTTAGTTTTGATTGTTTCTCTCTTATCGTAAAGTTTTTTCCCCTTAGCTAGTGCAATATCAATTTTTGCAAGTCCATTATCTGCAATATATAAAACCGTAGGTATTATTGCAATTCCTTTTTCAACATGCTTGCCTCTGATTTTTTTTATTTCTCTTTTTTGTAGCAAAAGTTTTCTGTCTCTTTTGGGTTCGTGATTGTATATTGTTCCATGCTCATAAACAGCAATGTGCATGTTTTTTATCCACATCTCGTCATTGATTAGCATACAATATGCCTCGTTGATGCTTGCTTTGCCTGCTCTAATTGATTTTATTTCAGTTCCGGTTAGTACAATACCAGCCGTAAAGTTTTCTAAAAGAAAATATTCAAAACTTGCTTTTTTGTTTTTGGCAATTACTTTCATTTTTTATCTTAATATTCTTCTTAAATGAATAATATTTTCAACATGATGTGTATGCGGAAACATATCAACAGTTTGAACTTGAATAACTTTATAATGTTGACTTAAATCTTGAATGTCTCTAGCTTGAGTGGCAGGATTGCAGCTAATATAAATAATGTCTTTAGGATAAATCTCAACAATACTATTGATAACAGCTGGTGCCATTCCTGAGCGAGGAGGGTCTGTAAAAATAACATCAGGTAGTCCATATCGGCGTGCAAATCTAAAATTTAATAAGTTCGCCATATCTCCATTAAATAGTTTTACATTATCAATATTATTTAATTTAAGATTCGCAATTCCATCAGTTACAGCTTCTTTTGAATATTCTATTCCAATTACTTTTTTTGCTTTTTTACTTAATAATGTGGCAATAGTACCTATTCCGGAGTACAAATCATACGCAACTTCATTTCCCGTAAAATCTATCATATCTATTGCTGCATGATACAATTTTATAGCTTGCTTAGTATTAGTTTGAAAAAATGAAGCAGGATGTATTCTAAATGTACAATCATCAATAATTTCTTCAATATATTTATTACCCCAAATATGTATAAAAGGAACATCATCCATTGAGTCGTTTTGCTTATTATTAATGGCGATATACAAGGATTTAATTTGGGGAATATGCTTTGTTATATAATCAATATATGCTTTGTTTATTTCTGTGTTTTCTTCAAAAACTACAAGAATAACCATAAATTCACCAATAGTATTATTCCTAATTATTAGATTGCGAAGCATTCCTTGTTTGCTCCATAGGTTGAAAAAATCTATATTATTCTCAATAGCAAATTGCTTGGTTTTTTTACGGATTTCATTAGAGATGTCTTCTTGTAAGTAACATTTTTTTACATCAATTATCTTGTCAAATCGATTGGGAATATGAAATCCTAAGGATCTTTGGTCAAATTGTTCTTCTGAGCTAATTTCCTCAGGAGTTAACCATCTTCGGTCTGCAAAAGTAAATTCTAACTTATTTCTGTAAAACTTATCTTCTTTTGAGTCAATAATGGATTTGTAATGTGCATCTTTAATTTTTCCAATGCGTTCAAGGCTTTCAATTACATATTTTTGCTTGGCTGATAGTTGTTGTTTATAATCAAGGTGTTGCCAACGACATCCTCCACACATTCCAAAATGTTCACAAAAAGGTTCTACTCTGAATGGAGAAGGAGAAATAATATTAATGATTTTTCCTTCAGCATAGGTTTTTCTTTTGGTAACTATTTCAATATCAACAATATCGCCCGGTGCTCCAAAAGGAATAAAAACAACCATTCCATTATGCTTTGCAACTGCTTTTCCTTCTGCACCTGCTTCGGCAATTAGTATATTTTTTAAAATTTGTTTTTCTTTTTTTTGTTTGTATTGTGGTTTTTGCATAAATATTAATGTAAAATTTTAAATATCAACTCTTTTAATAAATCTCCTTCATCGGCTGAACCTCTGTTTTCCCCTTTGCCTTTAAGGTCATATTCGCGACAATAGCTTATGATGTTTTTTATTTTTTCAGGCGAATAGAATTGTGAAGCTGTTTTATATTGCATAACTGTATATGGTCTAATGCCAAGTATAGAAGCTATGTCCCTATCGCTTGCATTTTTTTTTGCCTGATGACACATCAATATTTTCACAAAAAAGTCAAATATCATTGGTAGAATTAAAAAAATTGAATGACTTTTTTGATTTGCAGCAAAGTAATTGATGATTGTATTGGCTTTTAGTTTATTTTTATTTCCCAAAGCGTTTAATAGTTCAAAAACATTATAGTCTTTGCTTATTCCAATGCTTTGCTCAATATGGGTTTCATTAATCTGTGTATTTATTGGAAGATTAATAAGCATTTTGTCTATTTCATTTGTGATTTTGCTAATATTGTTTCCAACTTTTTCCGCAATCAACATAATAGATTTAGGAGTAATGGTATATTTGCGAGTTTTTAAGTATTCTTCTATCCATTGGGGAACTTGTTTGTCGTCTAAATTTTTAGATTCGAAAAAAATAGTATTTTCTTCAATTTTTTTAAAAAAGGTTTTTCTTTTATCAATTTTTTTGTTTTTATATGCAAGCACTAATATCGTTGATGAATTTGGTTTTTCAAAATAATTTTTTAAGGATTCGATATCACTAATATCTTGTGCTTCGCGTATGATAATTACTTGATAGTTTGAGAGCATTGGTAGTTGCATAGCATAGTCAAGAATTTTTGAAGCTGAAACATCACGACCATATAGAATATGCAAATTAAAGTCTTTTTCTTCTTCTCTAAGTATATCATTTTCAATATATTCAGTAATCTTATCAATGAAGTACGGTTCTTCTCCAGTTAAAAAATAAATTGGATGATAAATTTTATTTTTGAGGTTTTGACTAATTTCTTTATATGATATTGCAGGCATAGTTTTAGTTGTTAATCATCGTTTTCAAATTTTAAGTGTTTCACAGAACGACCTTGATTTTTAATGATTTGTAAGGCTTTGATACCTATCTTTAAGTGTTCTTCGAGAAATAGTTCACTAATTTTTTTGTCACTTTTTTCTGTTTTTACTCCTTCGGGTATCATAGGTTGGTCGCTTACAAGCAATAATGCTCCAGTAGGGATATGATTAGCAAAGCCGACAGTAAACAATGTTGCTGTTTCCATATCGACTGCCATACTTCTAATTTCTTTTAAATATTCTTTGAATTTTTCGTCATATTCCCAAACTCTTCGATTGGTAGTATATACAGTTCCAGTCCAATAATCTTTTCCAAAATCACGGATAGTAGAAGAAACAGCTCTTTGCAAGCTAAATGCTGGCAAAGCAGGCACCTCAACAGGAAAATAATCATTAGATGTTCCCTCACCTCTAATTGCAGCAATTGGTAATATAAAATCACCAAGTTCATTTATATGTTTTAAACCACCACATTTACCTAAAAATAATACAGCTTTAGGAGATATTGCAGAAAGTAAATCCATTATTGTCGCAGCATTGGCACTTCCCATCCCAAAGTTTATAAGTGTAATATTGTCAGCAGTTACTGTTTGCATAGTTTTATCTGTTCCACGGATAGGAGCATTATCGTTCCATTCTGAAAACATCTTAAGATACTGATTGAAATTGACTAAAAGTATATATTTTGAAAATTCTTCAATTGGGGTGCTAGTATATCTAGGTAGCCAGTTTGTAACGATTTCTTTTTTTGTTTTCATATATACTTCTGCGTTTAATGAATATACTATTTCAATAAAAAAATGTACTTTTGCTTTGTTTCTAAGCAATTACAAAAGTAGTAAAAATCTATGAAAACTATAAATTATTATTAGAAATATCTCTGACATATTTATTTGAATGAATCCACTAACACCACAATTGAATCTTCCTGATTTTCATCCTAAGCTTAGAGTAAATAATTCTAAAAATGAAATCTTTGACATATATAGAAAAAAGTGGGTGCAATTACTCCCCGAAGAGTGGGTTAGGCAAAGTTTTCTAAACTATCTGACAGTTCATCTTGGGTATCCTCAAGGATTAATACGAGTAGAATACTCAATTAAATATAACTCACTAACCCGAAGACCTGATGCGGTTGTATATCACAAAGAAGGAAGAGAGTTGTTAATTATAGAATGTAAAGCTCCTCATGTCGAATTAACACAAGATGTGCTTTTGCAAGTCGTAATGTATAATAAACCTATTCAGGTGAAGTTTTTAATAATAACCAATGGGATACAACATATAGTTGTTAAAATTGAACACGGGCAAATGTATTATCTTGAAACAGTTCCTCTTTATAGAGATATTTGTTAATCTTATTTATTAATGTATTCGTTATTTTATTCGTAATGTAAATACGAAAATATTTTTATTGTTTTTTTATTGAAACATCATAAAAATTTGTACCTTTGTTTTATATTTGTGGGGAATGAACATACTTGATGACTTCATGATTTTATTAAGACTTCAAAAAAATTATTCTGAACACACAATTGAATCATATACTAATGATTTAACTTCTTTTCATGATTATTTAAAGAGTAATTATGAAATTGATAGTTGGCTTGATGTTGAGGATTATCATATTCGTTCATGGTTTGCCGAAATGATTGGGAGTGGTATAAAGCCTTCAACAATTAAAAGAAAAAAAGCAAGTTTATCAAGTTTTTTTAAGTATTTGCTTGTGAAAGGATATGTTAAGAAAAATCCTATAAAGTTAATATCAACACCAAAACTTGCTAAAAGATTACCTGAATTTGTTTCAGAGAAGAATGTACAGTCTTTATTAGAAATAGACTTTTTTAGTATCAAAACCTACTCAGAACTATTGCCCAGAATGATTTTAGAAACATTTTATGCAACTGGTATAAGAGTATCAGAGTTAGTTGGACTTAAAAATCAATCAATAGACAAATCTAGGTTGACAATTAAAGTATTAGGAAAAGGAGGCAAAGAAAGAGTTCTTCCAATTCATCCTGAATTTTTAAAAATGATTGAGCATTTTAATGAAATCAAACAAGAAACATTTGGAGATAATAAATCAGAATTTTTCTTCGTAACAACAAAAGGAAAAAAAATATATAGAGAGTTAGTTTATCACATTACTTCAACTTGTCTTGCTGAAATTAACTCAATTTCAAAAAAAAGTCCACATATATTAAGACATACTTTTGCTACTCATTTATTAAATGAGGGAGCAGAGTTAAATGCTATTAAAGAATTGCTTGGACATTCAAATCTATCAGCAACACAATTATATACGCATAACACAATAGAAAAATTAAAATTCGTTTATAAAAATACACATCCACAATCTAAAAAAAGGAGAACTATATGAGAGCAAAAATTAATTCTGTTCATTTTAAAACAGATAGCAATTTAGAAGACTTTATCCAAGACAAAGTCGCAAAATTTACAAATACTTATGAAAATATTATAAGTAGTGATATTACTCTTAAAATTGATAACACAAGTGCTGAAGAAAATAAAATTGCCGAAATAAGGATAGCTGTGCCGGGTAATGATTTGTATGCAAAAAAACAAGCTAAAACATTTGAAGAAGCTACTGATTCTGCATTAGATGCGTTAAAAAAACAATTAAATAAGCATAAAGACAAATTTAAAAAATAAATATTGCTATTCAATGATGAACAATATTCTTACGCATCTTTCATTAGATATTTTAAATATTTAAAAAAATATTTGAAAAAATAAATAAATTGTTTGTTAATTAAAAAAAAGTTTATACTTTTGCAATCCGAATTTTTTAAAGTAAGTATAATATTATGTTTTTTTATATACTTAATTAAATATAAAATTCGAGTTGTTTGACAAACTAAGCCGATGTAGCTCAGCTGGCCAGAGCAGCTGATTTGTAATCAGCTGGTCGGGGGTTCGAATCCCTCCATCG
>CAZKDV010000008.1:0-42759 GCA_964551645.1 uncultured Bacteroidales bacterium
GTTTGAATTATACCTGTTTGCAAATCATCAGAAACCAGTTGTGGCATTATTTCTTGTCCGTCTAAAAGAAACCAAAGTTGTTCAATTTTTGCTTGTTCTTCCGGAATTTTTGCACCTTCGCCCATAGCATCATTCATTTGCTTTACAAGTCCGGCAACTGATTGAGTAAAAGCAATATGAGGGTCTTGTTTCATAAATTCTTCAGTTTTATTCATCAATTTCAAAACTTCGGGACTTTGCATATCGCCCTCAAACAATATGAAAATAGGTGATGAACCTCCAAACTTATTTTGCAAAATAGCTTCGGAAATTCTTGTAGCGCTATCTTTTTTAAAGTATTCCGAAATATTTACACTTATTTTAATAAGAAAACTGCCTCCTATACTCAAAATTAGAACAATTATCCATGTACTCAATATATATTTTGGGTGTTTAAAAATCAAACGAATTAAGGGTTTTAAGATTTTTTCTGATAGAAAAGTCTTATTGTCTGTTTTTGGCTTTTTTGCATTCTTTTTGTAAATTGAAAATGTTGATATAATAGCAGGAATGAATATTATGGATAAAATTAGAGCGAAGATTGTTCCTAATGCTGTGAAAACTCCAAAATTCTGAATCATAGTAAGATATGAACCAAAAACAAATGAAATAAATCCAACAGCAGTAGTAGCAGCAGCTAAAAACACAGGAATAATAATGTAAACTAAAGCTTTTATCAAAGATTGCTTTTTGTCACCCGAATTTGTGTTATTTATACTATTTAAAACATGGATTGTATATGCACTTCCTATTGCAAGCAATATAACAGGAGTTATATTAGAAATAATTGTAATTTCAAAGCCAAATAACACCATGATACCTATTGTCCATATAATTGCAATTCCTGTTGTGAGTAATGGCAATATAATGCCTTTGGCTGTTCGAAAACTAAAAAACAACACTAATGAAATTACTATAAATACAATTGGAATAAGCCATACTATGTCTGCAATAATTAGATTTGTTACATCATTGAGCATCATGGGAACACCACCGAAATACAAAGTTTCGGGCAAATTCATTGCATTTATTTTAGTTTTGATTTCATTTGCAATAACTTGATTGTCCACATCTGGCAATAGTGAAAAAACAATAAGTGTTGCTGTTGCATCTTCCGAAACGATTGAACCTTTATATAAATCCTTAGAGAAAATATAATTTTTCAAACTATCTAATTCGTGTTGTTTGCTCGGAAGATTATATTCATCAATCAAATTGCCAATTTCAATTCCTTCTTCTGAACTTTTTATATCAATAATATTAGTCAAACTTGTTACAGACGAGATTCCTTGTGTGATTTTTAGTGTATCAGTAATTTGTTTTATATGTTGAAAAACTTCTTCTTTGAAAATATTATCAGTTTCTAAAACAATCATTCCCATATTGTTTCCTCCAAATTCATTGCCTATTTTTTTATATAAAGCGGCAGTACTATCCGAGTCAGGCAATGAACTCATAATGTCGGAGTTGATTTTTATATTTTTAAGTTGATAACCCAAAAATACAGTTATGATAGTAACCGTAATAATGACAAACCAGCGCAATTTGATTATTAAGCGTGCAAACTTTTCCATAGTATAATTAATTTTGACAAAATGAATAAATGTGTTTTTTAGTCAAACGCAAAGTTAAGTAAAATATTATGACTAAAAAACTAATTTGGTCAAGAAAACATTAAAAAGTATTAAAAAATATTGATGAAATTATTGTTTATCCTTTTGAGCTTTTAATCCGCTAAAAATTAGTGAACATAGATTTTCTATGCTGGATTTGTTTTTATTATAGTTGTTTTGAAGAAACAATGGAATTTCTAAACTTCTTAATATCAAAATTATTAAGTTCAAATATGCTTTAATATCATCATTTTCAGCAAGAAGATAGCCTTCGGCAATTCCTTTTTTTAGAATGATATTTAATTGTTCGATTTCAAATTTCTCAAAATCATCTCTTACATCTTTTACAAAGACATATTTTTCAAAAAAATCGGCTTTCAATGTTTCGTGATAGCAATGTGCTTCGTTTAGTAATTTGTATCGTGTAAGAACATACCGTTCAATTCTGTTCAAAGCATCAGTATCTTCATTCACTATTTTGCTTAAAGCTAATTTGATATTATTGAGTTCATGCTTTAACACTTCGTTAAACAAATCTTCTTTGCTTTTAAAATAGTAGTAAATAACACCTTTTGCTTTATGAATGTTTTTGGCAATTTCGCCCATAGTAGTTTTATGAAAACCATATTTCGAAAAATATTTTGCGGCTGATTCTACTATAATACTTTTAACATCTACATTGGACATAATAATTGACTTTTTTTGTTCATGGGTCAAAATTAATAAATAACACTCATATAACAATAACAAAATTTTTATTATTGTTTTCTAATAGGGATTTATTGCAGTTTGTTGTGCAATTTGATGGAAAAATGAAAATTGATGCAATTTCCCGAAGAAATTCGGATAATCTCAAATTTATTGTAACGAACTTTCAATGTGCCAAAAGTGTTTAAGCGAAGCGATTTGCTCGTCATTTTGGCAAAATAGCTGTTATAGGCAGGTTTTTTATTCGTCATTTGGTTTTTTATTTCTAAGTCGTTTTACATCTTTGTCAAAGTCGCTCTCAAAAAATCTGTCTTGGATAATGCGGTATTTTTCAAATTCACTTTCGGCAAATGCTTTGGCAATGGCTTGTGTTACTTTACCTGCATTCTTTAAAATGTCCTTTTGGTTGAATTGTAAAAATGCGTTTAGTTTTTTTGCCCAATCATCCATTGTCATTGGGATATTTTGTTCCGCCTGTGTTTCGGCATAGTCCAAATACATTGTAACAAAACGGTCAAGCTGTTTGAGTTCTTTTTCTGTTAGATAATTTTTTGCAATTGAAACATCTGTTTTTATGATTTTTCCTTTCGGTGCATTTTTCCAAGTCGTCAAACCCATATTATTATTTTCGCTGTTGGCGCGGCGTTTCATAACCACTTCGGCTGCCGTGTGTCCGTGAATAGCAAAGTGCAATTTATTTTGAACGCTTGCAAAAAATGTTTGTGTAGTTTCCGTATCTGGATTGTAGTCTATTGCTGTGGAATATATGTCAGTTATTTTTTGATAAAAACGCCTTTCGCTTGCTCGTATTTCCCGAATTTCTGCAAGTAAATGGTCAAAATATTCTTGGTTTAAAAATGTTCCATTTTTCAAACGCTCCTTGTCCAACACATAACCACGAATAGCAAAGTCTTTCAATATTGAAGTTGCCCATTGTCTAAACTGAGTTGCCCTTTGTGAATTAACACGATAACCAACTGAAATAACAGCATCTAAATTGTAGTGTTTGGTCTTGTATTTTTTTCCGTCTGTGGCAGTTACCGAGAAATCCTCGGTAACTGAACTTTCTTTAAGCTCTCCCGATTTGAAAATATTCTTTAAGTGAAGCGAAATATTGTAGGTGCTACAATCAAACAAAACAGCCATTAGTTTTTGAGAAAGCCAAATTGTTTCGTTCTCAAACCTTACTTCAATACCGTCTTTACTTGCCTGTGAAGTAAATATTAAAAACTCGGCTGTGCTGTTTCGTATTTGCAGTTTTTTACTCATTATTTTCTGTTTCCTACCAAGCGACAAAGGTACAAAAATGATTGGTTACTGTTCTTCTTGATAATTGTCTTTCCCTATATTCAAGTTGCATTTACTAATTGAACTTAGCTTTCTAATAGGGATTTATTACAGTTTGTTGTGCAATTTGATGGAAAAATGAAAATTGATGCAATTTCCCGAAGAAATTCGGATAATTTCAAATTTATTGTAACGAACTTTCAATGTGCCAAAAGTGTTTAAGCGAAGCGGTTTGAACGCAATGTAAGCAAACTGCTTGTTGGAAGGAGCTTTTCTATTGGATATTTAATAAAAAATGATGAATTGTTATTGCTTTTATATTTTCTCTTTGACACAATGATATGTATCTATTGAAAATTGTTGAATTTGAAACAGAACTCAAATAATCATCTTTTGTCCAATGGACCGATTTATTATCAATTTCAATTTTAATCCATTCGTTAATTTTAGTATGCCAATCATTTACATTTCCGTCTTGAATAAATCCGATTAACGAAGATTCTTCTAAATGCTCTCCGTGTTTTTTATTCTTAAAACGCTCTATTCCTCCTGTGTTTTCTGCTATTCCTATCACATATTCTTTTTTACTGCGAGTTTTTGATACATTAGGAGTGGGAAGTCTTTTACACTCTATTTGAAAAAATGATTGTTTTTGAGAATTTTTAAAATGGTTGTTCCATATAGTTACTCCAATATCAGGTTTATAGTTCGTTCCTTTGTTTTCATCGTCTTTTCTGAACAGAAACTTATATTGTAGATATGGGCTAAAATTATGAGAATGTCCATTGAAAAAATCTATCAAGTATTGATTTAGTAGCTTTTCGACTTCATTTTTAGAATCTATATTGTTTTGTTTCAAAGCGTTAGAAAACAAAGGCAAATACGTATCAATAAATTTCAGCACACTATCTATCAATGGCTTAATGGGGATTGTCGTATTTTCTATTGGGTTTTCATTACTTCTATTGCAAATCATCTTTCAACCAAATTTAGGTTAATTATATCTGCAATAGTTGTATTTACATCAAGTAATGCAACAGATTTTAACCAATAGCGTAACTGTTTTGGTTTGATAATAAATATTTGATTTTGGCTGTATATCAGTGATATTTTTTTAATGTTTAATGTCTGTTTTTTATCACTTATTAGAGTGGATAAATCGAAGTTATTATTTTTAATAATTTCGACTGTATTTTCAGAATTACTATATTCAAAGTGCATTATAAAACAGGCAGAAGTATTATAAAATGTTTTTAATTTAAACTTCTTATCGTTTACATCATACACCGAATTTATAGCTTCTAAATAAACATCAGAATAATCAACCAAAGAGTTAGGTATCTTGTTATTTGCCTTTATTTGTATTTCTTTATTCGTATCTGCTTTTTCTCCTCTTCCAAATTCTGAAATTTTATAATTGGCAATGTCATTTGTCAAAATAACATCTGCTTTTGTAAGTGCATTTTCATTAATTATAGGCAAGTTTAAAAAGTCTGACTTATATACGTCATACGGTCTATCAATTCCTTGTCTTGTGCTTGTTCCTGCTATATATGCTACGAGGAAGCTATAATATTTGTTAAAATACTCTTTAAGACTATTTGATTTTACAAATGCAGGGAAAGTTTTTTCTTTCACTATTTGTAATAGCGAATAGTTTGTTATTGGCTGTTTTTCAGCCTTGCTAATGACATTTTCTACTTTTTCATATCCGTTACCCGATATTATTCTTTCAACAAGATTGAATAATCTGTATCCGCCAAATAAATTACTTTTCCAAGCGTAATTTGAAGAAGCATTTTCTCTTTTTACACTATGAACATCATAAGTATCTATTTCAAAATACAGTCTTTCTTTACTCGGATTAGTTCTTCTAATAACAACGTGGGTAATTTCATCGCTTTTCTTTGTTGAATTTTCAATGAATATTGCACAAGTTGGAACAGTTGCAGATGGGAACAGAATTCTTCTATGTGTTGTAAAGTCAATTATTTGAAGGACATTGTGATTAGAAAACAATTCCTGTCTAAATACTTCGTTGTCTTTTTTGTGAAGTAAGGGTAAAGCGGGTTGAATTAAGCACAATAAACCGCTTTTTTGCTTTAACAATTTTGTAGATAGTTGAAGAAATAACAAGGCAACATTACTATCTTTGATAGAGTAAGGTTGTATTTTATGTTTCTCAACAACTTCGTTAAAATACTCTGAATTTTTATACTCTGTTCCGTCTGGTTTAGGTGGTGGATTAAAAGGCGGATTACCAATTACTAAATCAAAGTTTTTATCAACTTTTTCATTGGTAATAAAGTCAAAAAAATTACTTTGAATAATGTTGTTTTTTCCTAAATCTTGAAATGTCAATTCTGTCCAAATTTGTTTAGGCGACAACATTTGACACAATGCTAACTGTAAACTAAACTTTGTTAACTCAACAGCATTTTTGTTTATATCTACACCAAAAATATTATCTATCAATATATTTTGAAGTGTAGTTATACCCAATTTTTGTGGTAAAGAATTAGTTTTATAATACTCGTTTATTTTATAGATTTCAACAAGACGTTTGAAACAGTTTACTAAGAAAATTCCCGAACCACAACTAACATCAATCGTTTTTAGATTGTATGAAATAGAGTTGTTTGTTGTTGGAATTGGCAGACATTCATCAATCAGGAAATTAACTAGATAATGAGGTGTATATACAGAACCTTTGTCTTCCGCTGGTAAAAATTCCTCGTAAATATTACTTATAAGTTCAACAGGAATATGCTTAAATGAGTATAAATCCCATAGCACTAATTGGCTTTTACTATCAATTTTAGTGTCAAAAAAAGTAATAATTTGACTTAAATCAGCTCCTTTTAAAGCGGTTTTATCTTCATTGGATAAGTTAAAAATACCACCATTAAATTTATCGGATAATTTATCTAAAATCTCTACTAATTTATTCTGCTCTAAAATTTCAAGGAAAGAATTACATTGTACAGCTTTGTGAAAAAATTTACTTGCTAAATTTTCCCCATTAGAATCAATACCATTTTCCTCTAAAAATTTAATAAGAGTTGTGATTATAATTACATAATCAAATAATTGAGATGAAATTTTGCTACTTTCCTTATATCCTTTACGAAGTGCCTTTAATTTGTCTATTAAATTATTGTAGGCAGTTTTTCCATATAAATAATTTTGGTGTGCTTCTTCACTTTCCCAAAAACTACCATTTTTAAATTTTTCAGCATTATACTTTTCTAATACGGATGCATATTGGTTAATGTCATCTAAATCAATTAACGCAATTTCTTTTGTATAAATACTTCCGTCAGATAAAATTGAAACGGGTTTTCTGCTATCAAAGAACTTGATTTTTGTCTTTTCAATTACGATAAATGTTGGAATATGACAACTACTCCATAACTCTTTGTGAATTTGTGTGTAGTCGTTATTTAATCTATTGCTTGAATTATCATAGATATATACTTGAGGTAGTGGTGGACGATTATCTTCAAAATATCTGAAAAATACAGCATCAGCTTTAAATAAAAGAGCCTTTTCTAATTCGAGGATTTGAAAAGGTGTAAGGTGGTCTTTGTCAGAATTTTGAAGTTCAGAAGTAAATACAATAGAATCTTCTTTTGGCTCATTTGTTTGAAAACCAATTGCTTGAAGTCCTTTTTGTAAATTAACCATAATATCCATATATATATTGGAGAATACAAAATTAGTTAGAAATTTTATCTTTTGGAAAGATTTTCATTGTTTTTAAATATTTTAGACTTTATTATGTAGGTATATTAGCATTGCTACCAATATCTAATTTACGAAACAAATGTACAATATTTTTATTTTTCTTTAATAAAAAAGATACGAAATTTTATATACCATAAATTATTGATTTATCTATTAAAAGAATTTTAGTAGTAAAAAACATTTCTTTATGTTTGACTATATTAGCAAAAGATTTTTTTATTTTATGAAATTAGCGAATATCATTAGGTTTTAATCTGAATATTTATGTTTTCCAACATTTGCTTAAATTGATGACAAATATTTACCGAAACAGATAGTTTCAAAGAGTTTGTGTTTCCAAATTGTTTTTCAATAATTGTGGTTTTAAATTTTTTCACTAAAGACATAACATCATTCATTTGCTCGTATGAGAACATAAATTCTATTTCGGTAATTGGTTCTAAAACAATCAATTCAGCACTTTGCAGGGCATCTATTGTTGCTTCTTTGTAGGCTTTTATTAATCCGGGAATGCCAAGTTTTGTTCCGCCAAAATATCGGACAACAACAACAAGTATATTTGTTACATCATAAGATAAACATTGATTGTATATTGGCAATCCAGCACTTCCCGAAGGTTCTCCGTCATCATTTGCACGCCAAACTGATTTGTCATGGTTTAGGATGTAGGCATAGCAGAAATGCCTGGCTCCTTTATGTTTTTGCCTTAGTTCTTGAATTTTGTTCAATACTTCGTCTTCACTACTAACAGGGAAGGCAAATGCTAAGAACTTGCTACCTTTATCTTTGTATTCGCCTTCAGAAATTGATGCAATTGTTTTATAATCAATGTATTCTTCACTAATTGGCATAAGCAATTATACTTATTGAAATAATGGATAAAACAAGACCAAATATATTGATTTGGCTAAATTTTTCTTTAAATATTAACATTCCAACTATTGCAGATAAACTAACAAGACCAGCATTGAAAATAGGTATGAAAACTGTAACATCTAATTGACTTAAACCTTTCAAAAAACATAGAGCCGAAAACCAATTGCAAGTTCCTAATAATATTCCTGCAAATATGTTTTTTATTTGAAATTTAGTTGCAACAAAAAAACTCTTTATTGAAATAAAAATAATCCCTAAAACTAAAGAAATAAAAAATGCAGTAGCCAAATATTCTAAATATGTTTGGTCTGTTTTAAGATAAAAGAATTGTACATACTTAAATATTGAATCATTTGCGCCATTTCCTAAGAATAATAAAATTGGAAGTATAATCAAAGATGAACTTACTACATATCCTTTCTTTTTTTTGAAAATAAGATAAAAAGAAAACATTGCCATAATAACTCCAATTATTTTTATTGCTGTTAGTTTTTCTTCAAATATTAGCACTCCGAGAATTACGGGTATAATTACTGACATTTTGCTCGCTACAGATGTTAGTGCAACTCCAACTTTTTCTGCATTTAGAGCAAACAAATTAAAGACAACAATTAAGAAAACTCCACTAATTATCGCAATATTAAACCATGATGCTTGTACAATATAAGAAATACTTGGCACTCCGCCATTTAATGTATATCCCCAAATTGCTGCTGTTGCATAATTTGCTGTAATTGCGTGCATAGTGTTTATCTCAAATCGAGGGTATAGTTTGAAATTGACTACAATAATGAGTGAAAGTAGCAAGGCTATAATTAAGTATATCATATTGCTGATTTATTAAAATAGTAGTTAATATTATCATCAATGACTTCCTGCGATTTATGTGCTGTAATGGGTAGAGTAGGAGCAGATAAACCGTTTTGAAACCATTTATTGCCTTCGATGACTCTTGCTTCGTCCCAAGTGTTGCTATTGATAAATTTGTCTAAAGTTGCCTTACCTCCTTCAACAATTAGAGATATTATGTTTATTGAATATAAGTGAGAATATATTTGAGGAATAATATCACGAGAAAAATCTAATGGCACATAATGAATATTGTCTGACAGTGGATTTTTGATTTTAATTTCTTGATTGTAATAAACATAGCTTGGTGCATCAGAGTTGAAAATATTATATGTATGTGGAACAATCAAGTTTTTGTCAATCAGAAAACGGCTAGGATTATCGCCTTTCCATTTTCTAGTAGTTAATTCAGGATTATCCATTAATGCTGTATTGGTGCCAATCAAAATGCCAAGTTCTTCAGCCCTCCATTTATGAACTAATTGTTTGGAATATTTATTACTTATCCAATTGATTTGAGGTGTATCATTTTTTCGGACAATATCAATAAAGCCATCTTTTGTTTGAGCCCATTTAAGTATTATATATGGTCTTTTTTTTTTGTAAAAAGTAAAAAATCGCTTATTTAACATTTTTGTTTCCGTTTCGCAGATAGTAGTTTTAACTTGCACCCCGTGTTTTATCAGTGTTTGCACACCTTCTCCTTTTACAATAGGATTTGGGTCAAGGGTGGCAATAACCACTTTAGGAATTTTATTTTCGATGATAAGAGATGTGCAAGGAGGTGTTTTGCCAAAGTGCGAACAAGGTTCAAGATTTACATAAAGTATTGAGTTTTTGAGCAAATTTTTGTCTTTAACTGAGTTTACTGCCTCCACTTCAGCATGTGGATTGCCATATTTAGTGTGATACCCTTCGCCTATAATAGAGTCATTATGTACGATAAGGCAACCAACCATTGGATTTGACCGCACAGCTTGCTTACCTAATTCGGCAAGCATTAAGCATCTTTTCATGTAAAATTCATCTTTGGTCATAGTTTTCTTAAAATCCAATAAAATAAGCTAAACTTGCTAAAATTAAAGCAATTCCAATTTTAATCAACTTTACTTTCACAAAATCTTTCTTTGATTCGGCAAAAAGTGGGAGAGAAGCATGCCCTTCATGTACAATGCTATTAACAAGCAATATGCTTATTGGTATAAGTTGTTGACTAAATAGAGATATAAAAATTATATGTGGTCCCGATTGCGGTATTATTCCGATACCAATGGCTATAGCACAAAATGCCCAATAGTATAGTTCTTTGTTTTCAAGCTGATTAATATTAACAAAATGTAGAAAACCTTGAATAATCGCTATTGAGAAAATTATCCACAAAAATATTTTCAGAAAATGTTTCTTAATTATGTGCTTCCACAAATGTTCTGTTAAAAAATGGTCTGAAACTAATAAAATTATGTATAAAGAAATAATTGCAAGCCCGATAAAGCTATACATCATCCATTCTTCAATAACAAAAAAATGATTGTGTTCGTGGTGTTCATGGCTTTCTTCGATAATGTGCGTAACTTCAGAACTATGTTCAATAGCATCATGATTGTGTCCAATTATTCCAGTTATCATAAAGATTATGAAAATAATTAAACTAAAAATTAATATTGAACGCGCAAAAGAAGGATGTTTGAGATTTTGCTTTATACATTTTATTGCATTGCTATTAAGGTCACAAGTAGAATGTTCGTGAATTTCAAAGTGTTTGACATTAATTGTATGCGATTTCTGCTTTTTATTTTTAATAACCAAATCTGCAATGAGTCCTGCAATTATTCCCAGAGCAAATAATCCTAACATTATATACAAAGCAGTAATTGGAAAAACTGAAAGCATGATGAATGTTTCGTCTCCAATAGTAGCAATAAATGCGGCTAACAAACTTCCAAATCCTACTACATTATGAGTGTATAAAGAAACTACGGCATATCCACCCAAGCAACCGGGCAAAAAACCCATGAATGCACCAAGAGTTACTTGTTTGAAACTTGAGTTTTTTAATGATTTAAACCATGTGCCTTTAGTTCTTACATTAAAATATTCAATAAGCAATAACATAATTGTAACAAAGCATGTTATTGTCAACGATTCTGTAAGTATTGTTTGAATGTCAAATATCATATTGAATGTTTTGAGTGAATTGCTAACCATATACAATAAGGCTGCGAACTTGTATAAACTACTTTATGCTTTGTAAACGCGGGAATATACAAACTATCGTAACTTGATAAATCTATTTGTTGCAAATTTTCAAACTCTATAATTGCACTACCTTGCAACACCATAACCCACTCATCATGGTCTTGATTGTACCAACCTTTTGCGGGCGATGAACTATTTGAAGATATTATTCTTTCAATGACGAAATCTTTCGTTTCTTGAACGACTTCAATTATCTCGGTTTTGTCGGCAACTTTGGGAATATTAGCAAGAAAGTTCAAATTGAAAGAGTTAATTTTTTAAATAAAATCAACTGGACCTTTTCCTTGTCTAACAACTTTAATTTCGTCATCTGTACAATCTAAAATTGTTGAAGGTTCAAGTCCGCCAATGCCTCCATCTACAACCATATCTACAGTTTTTCCAAATTTTTCGTAAACTAATTCCGGATCAGTAATATAGTCATTTTCAAGATTATCAAGTTTAATAGAAGTTGAAATTATTGGATGCCCAAGTTCTGACACAATTTCATAAACTATATTGTTGTCTGGTACTCTAATTCCTACAGTTTGTTTCTTACTCATAAAAATTTTGGGAACATTGCTTGATGCAGGTAATATGTATGTATATGGTCCCGGAAGTGTAGCTTTCATCGTTCTGAAAATAGTATTGCTTATTGGTTTTGCGTATGTTGATAAATCGCTAAGGTTATTACAGATAAGCGAAAAGTTAGCCTGCTGTAAAGGAATGCCTTTAATTTGCGAAATGCGTTCAACTGCTTTGGGTTGGTGAATACTACAAGCGAGAGCATATACCGAATCTGTGGGATAAATAATAACTCCACCATCATTTAAACATTGCACTACTTTTTGAATAAGTCTTGCAGATGGGTTTTTAGTATGAATTTTTATAAGCATATTTATAGTGTTTTTTGATTTGATAATTTTGCAAATATAATGTGTTTCATTGTAATTAAAAAAAGATTGATGTTTTATTTTTTTATCAAAACTCTTTTTGTATGTACTGTATTGTTAGCTTGAATGGATATAAAATATAAGCCATTTTGCAAGTGATTTGTTGATATTGAATATACATCTGAAATATTATTGATATTTGAAGTATATATTACTTTTCCTAATAAATCATAAATAGTTATACTTGAAACTAGAGTTTTATTATCAGCAAATTGTATGTTCAAAATATCTTGAGCAGGATTTGGATATATAATAAAATCGCCAATTTGTGCATTATTACTGCTTTCTTCATAAATATCAGATGCAATAGAACAGACATGTACAGTTATTGCTAAGTGGCTTTTTAAGTTAGAATTTGTTAAGTCTTCAAGTGATTGCCACTCATTGTTGTGTTTTAAATACACTGTATTAGCAGTTATATTATGTCTATCTGCCATTGCCAAAGCAAAGCTATCACCTGCATCATCATAAATTTGGTAGCCTACAAAGAAATTTCCCGAAGTTGTAATAGGAGAGTTGAGCGGAATGTAATTCCACTTAGAGGTTGAAAGAGAATTAATTTTAACATCTTTGCTTGATAAAATGCTGCCCGGTTTTGTTCCTCCCTGCATAATTTTAATAGTTATCTTTGAGTTTGATGAGCCTGCTTCGAGTTTTGCTGGAAGAATCCAAATACCATTCAAAACTTTTAAAGATAAATTGGTATATTTTTCGGCAAATTCCATAATGCCGTATTTGTTGTGTCCACTTACATAGCCGTAATCATCAGCCCAGTAGTAAACATATAAATCTTGAGTGGTGATGTTTGAAACAGTATCGCAACTTAAAACAGGAGTGCTTCCACATTGATTGTAATGAATACCATTAAGCGTATTAAGATTTTTTCCGTTTGGGTCAAGCCAAGGTTTTAACATTCTGTTATTTGTATTCCCGTTTTTATCCCAATGATGAGAAAATTTGCCGTAAATATCTGGTTCGTTAGGCTCGCTACAAGTAGAACCACCTCCGGTAAGAGTGCCAACAATTAAGCCATTACTATTGAATAGGGGAGAACCAGATGAACCGCCTGCGGAAACACTATGGTTTGTTTGTGTTTCTGCCCAATAAACTAACCAATGAGTTGTATAGTAAGATATTAATGAAGATGTATAAGTGCTGATTTTCTTGTTTCTTCCGCCCGGATGATGTATGCCAACACCCGAAGAACTTGCATTTGTCATTCTGCTCCAGCCGTTGTAATATGGCTTGTATGAATCGGGTACATCTTTATTAAGTTTTAGCAATAAAAAATCTGAACCATCGGGTGGCCATTGCTCAACAGATTCGGAAATAAGCTGACAACCCGTAATAGTTTGATTTTGAGAACCACTTTCGCCTCCATTGCAACTTGAAGCCTCGTAGTTGAAGTAAAAAACCCATTGATTAAAATTGCTCGTTGTTGCTCCTTCTCCACAATGTGCCGCCGTAAGTAAATAAGGCTGACAGTCGTTGTTTGTCGTATTAACCAATGATCCAGTACATAAATATTGTTGAGAACCTATCAGCATTAATATTTTAGCAACTCCTTTCTTTTCATCTTGAAAATTACTTCCTTCGGGGCAGTTTACATTCACCATACAACTTCTTTCAGCATCGCTTTCGACAAAAAAACCTCTGTATAAATAACCTATGTCTGAAATGTTTAAAGCATAATTGTTTTTTACGCTTGCAGGCAAATACAATTCAATAATAAGCGAGTTAGTAAGCAAGCTTTGTGTTGCAAATAATTTACTTTCATGATTGTTAAATTCAGTAAAACTACCGATTAATTCAGATTTGTCTGAGCTGTAAACAAACATTTTTGCACCATTGGGAAGAAAAAAGTCATCAAAGTATAAACTAAGTGCTTTTGCTTCTGGAGTTGTGATTTGCACTCTCCAAATTCTATCTTCGTTTTCTAAAATATCCCAAGTTCCCGATGTGGTGGGAGAAATCTTGACAGGCAATAATGTCCCTACTCTGTATTGCCCTCCAATGGATTGAACTTCTATGTCTTCCATTTGTAGTTGCTCAATGTTTGGTGGAGCAATTTGAACTTCATTGATAGTTTGTGAAATTCTTTGAGGATTTGTAAAAGAATAAGGATAGCCTCCCTGACTTATTTGCGCGTTTAATAGACTTGAAAATAAAATGCTTAGTGTAAATAAAAGATTTTTCACAGTAATTTGTTTGGTAGTTTATTATATGCGAAATTACCAAATAATTATTTAATGAAAACAACAATAATTGAAATAAATATACATCAAACCTTATTCATTGCATGTTTTAAAGTGAAATCTCGTTAAAAATTTATTTTTTTCATTCCAAATTGGGCAAATTCAAAACAAATTTCAACATTTTATATGTTTTCTTGAAATAATTAAGTATCTTTGAACAATATATTAATTGTATTATAAACCTGTAACAATTACTTATGACGATGCAAGTATGTAAATATACTCGCAAAAATAGCTACTTTCTTATTTGTTCTTTAAATACTCTACAGGTTTTAGAGTACAATTAGTTATGTAGTGCTTTAAAATAGCTTGCTATGAAGAGTGTGAGTAACATAAGTAATGTTTTATTTTTGTGCTTGTCTTTAGTTTCTATTCAAGTATATTCTCAAATTTCGGTAAGCATAGGAATGAGTGCACAACAATATGTTGAAGAGGTGCTATTGGCAGGTGGTGTTACTGTGTCTAACATAAGCTATACAGGTTCAAGTTCAGCAATTGGATATTTTCAAACTGGCTCAATTCCAACCAATCTTGGTTTGTCAAGTGGAGTAATCTTATCAACGGGGCGAGTTAATGGCACTCCGGATATCGGCAGTAATAGTAGCAACCATGCTTCAACTAATAACGGTCAGTCTGGATATCCCTTGTTGACATCTTTGATAGGTAAATCCACTTTCGATGCTGCTATTTTAGAATTTGACTTTGTTCCTTTGGCAGATACAATTATGTTTAGATATGTTTTTGCATCCGAAGAGTATCCAACCTTTGTTTGTTCAAATTATAATGATGTGTTTGGTTTTTTTATTTCGGGCTTAAATCCTTCAGGTGGAAGCTATAATAACTACAATATTGCACTTATCCCCAACACTTCATCACCTGTAGCTATCAATACGGTTAATTCTGGTGTGCCCGGTAGTGCTGGCTCTAGTAGTGGCTGCACATCATTGAATTATTCCCAATATTATGTAAATAATACTGGAGGGCAGTATATAGTGTTTAATGGCTTTACAAAGGTTCTCACAGCTTGGGCAAAAGTTGTTCCATGTCAAAACTATAGAATTAAAATTGCAATTGCTGATGCTGTTGACAGAGCTTATGATTCGGCTGTGTTTCTCGAAGCATATAGCTTTACTTCAAACGCAGTGGGAATACAGCTCATAGCCTCAAATCCACTTACGGATGTAGATGCCATTGTGGGGTGCAATAACACTACGATTGAGTTTTGCCTTCCCGAACCGCAATCTACCGACCGCATTGTAGAATATACCATTGCTGGCACCGCAGTTAATGGGGTTGACTATGAAACTATTCCTAATTCAGTTACAATTCCGGCAGGACAAACATGTGCCAAAATAGACATTGTACCTATTGATAACGGAACTATACAAGGTAAGAAAACAGTTGAACTTACGGTAAAAACATCGCCTTGCTTTGATGAAGTTGTTAGTATTGATATTTTAGAATACACACCAATGGAAATAACAACAAGTGGAAACACTTCCATTTGTGTGGGCAATCCTAACCCTGTAAACATAAGTGTAGATGCAAGTAAAGGTGTGCCTCCGTACTCATACAATTGGGACAACGGACTGCCATCGCTGCCAAGCCATGATGTTAACCCTTCGCAGTCAACAACTTACAATGTTACCGTAACTGACGCATGTGGATATATGCTTACATCAAATGTTACAGTTGATGTTACCGAAAATGCTAATATTTCAATTATTCCCGAAAATCCAAGTATTTGCATAGGCTATGAAATAGAATTAGAAGCTGTGGGAGCCACTTCTTGTGTGTGGAGCACTGGCGAAACCACACCTATAATAAAAGTTAGTCCCGCTCAAACCACCACATATAGCGTTTCGGGAACAGACTCATACGGATGCACAGGCACAGCGTCAACAACTGTGAATGTGATACTTGAGATAGACATTGACATAGAGGCTGAGCCATCAGAAGTTTGCATTGGCGAAAGTGCCAAGCTGTTTGCAAGTGGTGCAAGTCATTACATTTGGAGTACAGGGCAGGAGGGAGATAGCATAATTGTGTCGCCCAGCCAAAACACTACCTATTCTGTAACCGGAACTGATGATTATGGCTGCGTAGGCACGGCTAACATTGAGGTGGCTGTATATCCTTTAGCCAATATTAATATTACTCCCATCAATCCCGAAATTTGCGATGGGGATACAATTACGCTAATTGCTAATGGAGCTGTTACATACACTTGGAGCAACAGCCAATGCGGAAACACTTGCGAAGTTTCACCTAATCAAACTACAACATATTCGCTAACTGCAATCGACCAATATGGCTGTACCAAAGATACCACTATTACAGTAAGGGTATTCTCACTGCCAAGCATTGATTTCTTTGCTGACATTATTTCAGCCTGCATACCTGCTAACATAATGTTCACACCCATAAGCGACATGGGGAAATCGTTTATATGGAGTTTTGGAGATGGCACTGTTTCTAGCGAAAAACACCCTTTGCACATTTACAATTACTCTGGAAATTATTCAGTATCACTCACAACAACTTCGCAAAACAATTGCGTAAACTCAATAATAAAGGCCAATTATATTTGCACTCACCCTATTCCTCATGCTGACTTTATTGCAATGCCCTCAGTTACAAGCGAAGACAATCCTAGAGTGTCATTTATTGACAAGTCAGTTGGTGCCACTGCTTGGATTTGGACATTTGAAGACGGAGCTTTTGTTGAACATTCAGACGAGCAAAACCCAACTTACATCTATAACAATATTGGCAAGCATAAAGTATCATTGTTGGTTGAAAATCAATGGAATTGTTTGGACACTATATCAAAATCAGTGCTAATTGAGCCTGCGACTACTTTGTATGTTCCCAATGCTTTTACGCCAAATAATGATGGCATAAACGATGTTTTTAAGCCGTATTGTTACAATATTGATGAGTACAACTACTCACTGACCATTTATGATAGAATGGGACAAATAGTGTTTTATACTACCGATTTAAGTCAAGGCTGGAATGGTACTATGCAAAATAATGGCTCTAAAATTATGCCCGTGGGAACTTATACATACAGAATTAAAGCCTCTTTTAACAATATTGAAAAAATATATATGGGTACTATAATGCTTTTCTATTAAAAATTTACTTCAGGTCCTAAGTCTTTTGCTTTGCCAAGTTCTTCCGACATAAAAATTGTGCTTCTAACTTGTCCGTCTTTGTCAACCCATCTGCAAGTTATTTCGTTTTTTTCTTCGTCAATGCTAATGGCAACCATCATAAAACTAGTGTTTGAAATGTGATAAACACGGTCGCCCGGATTAAAGTGTCTTGCTGCGTACTTTGCCATTGTGTTATGCTAAATTAAGTGTGAGTTAAGTTTTTTTTATTCTTTTGGTTTTTCTTTGTCGTTAGGGTTTTCCCTGATAGGTGTGTTTGTTGAGTTTATTCTCATATGACTTTGAGTAGAGGATTTTGTACTTGTATTATTGTGTTTTTCTACTGATTCAACTTGTGCGGGTTTGCTAATTGTCATTGTACGAGAATGTAGTTTTCCGTTAGGTTGATTTGATTTTTCTGTTGTTTCATTACGCTTTAGTAGCTCAATTTCTTTTTGACTTTGCTCAACTTTCACATCTTGATTGATGCCCTTTTTGAGTGAAAGTGTGCTTGATTTACTTTCCACTTGTGCAAAAGCAATTGTGCTAATACAAACAAAAAGTATAAGAGTGAATATTTTTTTCATCTTTTGAATAATTTATGGTAATTCCATAATTGATAAAGTGCGATGTGAGAAGTCTGCTCCTGATTGACAGTCATTTGCAATAATGACTCCCTTGCCAGGTAATGGCCATTGCATAAAATACCATTGAATTTTTATAGTATTTTCAACTCCTTGATTAACATCAACAGGCAGCATTAAGATGCTATTCCAACCAGAAGTTATTAAAGATTCAATAGTATAACTATAATAATTAAGTACATCTATTATACTTTGTGGATTTACATAGAAATCCGATGTAATTGTGTTAGTACCTTGCTTTGCAATACCATTAACAAGAGGTCTAAACCCAATAATTGCTGGTGTTTGATCTATGTATGGAGATACATCACGAGTGTCGCCAGAGGCACTAAACATAATCATTACTTTATTGCTTGAGGGTGTAAAAGTGAGTTCCATAAAGTCTTGCCAAGTTTTATCCACCGATAAAGAAAGGTCAGTATTTCCAGTAGCATATGCAATGATAGAGCCACCATCTCCTGGTGCGCCTTTGTCGCCCTTATCACCTTTATCTCCTTTTATTCCTTGAAGTCCTTGTGCTCCAGTATCGCCTTTGTCTCCCTTTTCGCCTTGGATTCCTTGTGAACCGGGATCGCCCTTATCACCTTTTTCGCCAGGATCACCTTTATCGCCCTTTTCACCTGGCGTTCCTGCAATATCACACAAAGACTGCCATTTTGAAGCCGATGCACTATAAAATATCAAGCAGTTTTCGTCAGTATCAAACACCATAAGTCCATTAGCCGGATTGCTTATTGCCAACCTTTGAACACTTGTCATGCGAGGAATTAAAATCCCTTTGTCAGTTGATTGAATTTCTAACATACTTGAGGGATCTGGATCAATTGGATTATCCGAAATTCCGACATTTTTTTGCGTATAAGCCTTAAAGGAAAATACAAGTATCGCTATTATCAATAATGATTTCTTCATATCTTAATTTTTTGCAAATATAATGTATTTTTAGCTTTTTTTTCAATTTCTTAATTTATTTTGGACGCTATTGGTATATAATGACTTAATTACCTATTGATTTTCAATATTGCTTTTGCTGATAGTTGTTTGCGAATAAATATAAATTGTAGATGTTGAAAAAAATACTATAATTTTGCATTTTTATTTGGAATATCTAAATATATCTTGCTAAGAATATTAACAAACGATTAAAATTTATGGATACTAGTGTGCAAAATAAAATTGTGCAAGCAATTGAGGTTCATCAAAAGATGTTACATAACATTGAATTACTTGAAAAAATTGAAAATCTTGCATTGACTGCCGTTCAAATTTTGAAAAATGGTGGACGCATTTTGCTATGCGGAAATGGAGGAAGTGCCGCCGATGCTCAACATATTGCTGCTGAATTGTCAGGTCGTTTTAGTTTTGACAGAGCACCCTTAGATGCCGAAGCTCTTCACTGCAATACATCATATTTAACTGCCGTTGCTAACGATTATTCATTTGATATGGTTTACGGAAGGCTTGTAGAGGCTAAAGGTAGGTCAGGAGATATGCTGATTGCTATTTCTACATCTGGAAATTCAATGAATATTATTAATGCGATTGAAAGTGCCAAACAAAAAAAAATGTATGTTGCCGGATTGACAGGCGAAAACGCTGGTAAGATGACAAAAATATGTGATGCTTTAATAAATATTCCATGCAAGAACACTCCAATTATTCAGCAATTACACATATTAGTTGGACATATACTTTGCGAAAAGATTGAAAATGAGATATTTAAGAAAGCTTAATGTTTGATTTTTATGCAGTTGCAAGTTTTTGAACTTTAAAGTCAGATTGAATGTTATTTAATTCCATAGATTTTGCAATTTTTTTACCAATAGTTTTTATTTTATATTGGTTTGTTACTAATAAAAACCTCAAGCTTCAGAATCTATTGGTGGTTGTGTCAAGTTTCGTTTTTTATGGTTGGTGGGATTGGCGTTTTTTGTCATTAATAATGTTCAGCATTGTTACTGACTATTTTATCGGTTTATGGCTGAAAAATGCCGAGCGAGAACGCAAGCGTATGATGATTTTGTGGATAAGCATCATCGTCAATCTTGGTTTTCTTGGCTTTTTTAAATATTATAATTTCTTTCTTGATAATTTTATTGCCGCATTTTCATTTTTTGGAAGAGATATTAAAGCCAATTCGCTAAACATCATTCTTCCTGTTGGGATTAGTTTTTATACTTTCCAAACTTTGAGCTATACTATTGATGTTTACAAACGCAAACTCGAACCAACTAAAGATTTTATTGCATTTGCAGCTTTTGTTAGTTTTTTTCCTCAATTAGTGGCAGGTCCGATTGAGAGAGCAACAAATCTTCTTTCTCAGTTTTACAAAAAACGATATTTTGATTATTCCAAAGCAATTGACGGACTTAGGCAAGTATTATGGGGATTATTAAAGAAAATTGTTATTGCAGACAATTGTGCTGAGTATGTTAATTTAATTTTTAATAATTCAGCCGACTATAATGGAAGCACATTATTGCTTGGGGTAATTTTATTTGCTTTCCAAATTTATGGCGACTTTTCAGGTTATTCGGATATTGCTATCGGAACTGCTCGCTTGTTTGGGTTTAGCTTGATGCGAAACTTTGCATTTCCTTATTTTTCCAGAGATATAGCAGAATTTTGGAGGCGTTGGCACATTTCGCTTTCAACTTGGTTTCGCGATTATTTATACATTCCACTTGGTGGAAGTAGAGGTGGAATTTGGATGAAAATAAGAAACACATTTATTATATTCATAGTTAGTGGATTTTGGCATGGAGCTGATTGGACATTTATAATTTGGGGTGCATTAAATGCAATATACTTTTTGCCATTATTGTTGACCAACAGAAATAGAAATCATCTTGAAATTGTTGCACAAGGTAAGTACTTACCAAGTTTAAATGAATTGTTTAAAATGCTGCTTACTTTTACTTTAACTCTATTTGCATGGGTATTTTTTAGAGCTAATAATATAACACATGCTTTTGAATTTTTAAGTGTGATTTTCTCATCTTCTTTGTTCTTAAAACCGAATATTTTACCCATAACAATAATTTTATTAGTATCTTTATTTATGATTGTAGAGTGGGTTGGAAGAGAAGACCAATTTGCTTTAGAGAAAATTGGTCTGAAATGGAAAAAACATTGGAGATGGACAATGTATTTCGTTATTGTATTGGCTATCTTCTTATTTATGGGCAAACAGCAAGAATTTATTTATTTTCAATTTTAAAAAATGAAGCGTTTTATTATTTATACTGTGATATTTCTTACGATAGTTTTGATAGCCATACTTGCTTTGTTTCTGCTTGAAAATAAGATAATTCGTAAAAAATCTAATTTTATTTTACCGGATAATATTTCTATGGTAATGATTGGACATTCGATACCAGAATGTGCATATAATGATAAGGAAATTGAAAATTTTAAAAATTATGCTAATTCTGGAGAATCATATTTTTATTCTTATCCTAAAATCAGATACTTGCTTGAAAGCAATCCGCAAATAAAGACGGTTTTTATTGAATTTACTAATAATCAATTGAGTAAGGAAAGAGATATGTGGATTTGGGGTGATTTGTATATGAATCATAAATTTCCAAGACTTTCACCATTTTTATTACTTAATGATCATTTGTTACTGATGCGAAAAAATACTTCTGCTTATTTGGGAGCTGTTTCAGTTTCATTTAAACACAATGCTAAAGTAATTCTAAAAAAAGATAATGATTTTATAAATCAAATGGGAGGATACAAATTATTGTATAGAAAAAATTCAGTAGATACTATTGCTCTTGATAGCAGCTTATCTGAAAGCTTTGTAGATTGTGATTTTTCTTTTTATAATCTTTTGTATTTACGCAAGTCGGTTGACTATTGCTTGCAAAAGGGAGTGAATGTGATATTTGTTAAAAGTCCTTTGCACCCACATTTTAAGATAGCTAGTAGCAACGATAAACTAATCAAGATATTAGAAACTCAATTTCCAGATGTTGAGCTGTTAAATTTTCATGATTTTCCGCTCGCTAAAGATGAGTATGCCGATATGCAACACTTGAATTACTTTGGAGCAGTTAAATTTTCAAAGTGGTTTAATAATCTTTTGGAGAATGGTTTGTTAGAAAAACAAAATAAACAAGAGTTTATTGACGAAATGCTAAGGGAATATAAGGCAAACTTATATTCTAAAGTCAATACAGAGATTTAGATTGCTTTATACTATTAACGATTTTGTCTTCCATAAAAACAAAAATTCGAGTGTCAAAAATTTTCAACACTCGAATTCATTAGAAGAATATAAAAAAGATATTTTATTGTTTTAAAAGCAATTCGCCAATAACTTGTTTGAAGCTTTCTTTTGGCAATGCTCCCATAGCCATTTGAGGTTGTTCGTTTATAGGGCAAAAAAGTAAAGAAGGAATACTTCTGATACCAAATGTAGCAGCAAGTTCTTGTTCAACTTCTGTGTTTATCTTGTAAATCTTAATTTTTCCTTCATATTCTTTTTGCAATTCCTCCAAAATAGGAGCTACCATTTTGCATGGACCGCACCAATCGGCATAAAAGTCAATAATGCAAGGGAGAGTGCCTTCATATTTCCACTCTGTATTTTTTTCATAATTAAATACCTTTTCTAAAAAGGTTTGTTTAGTTAAATGTTCTACCATGTTTATTTATTTAATTAGTATAGATTCAATAAATTGTATATATTCTGCTTTTGGATATGCTCCGGTTTGAAGCATTGCTTGTCCTTCAAGGGGACAAAAAATAATTGTTGGAATTGACTGAATACCGAATATATTGGCTAATTCAGCTTCTTTATCGACATTTACTTTGTAAATATTTATTTTTCCGGCATATTCAACTGCTAATTCGTCTAATATCGGAGCTGTCATTCTGCAAGGTCTGCACCAGTCGGCATAAAAATCAACCATGCAAGGTTTATCGCCTTTAAATTTCCATTCGTTTGATGTTGTATAATCAAAAATTAATTCTTTAAATTGCTCAGTTGTTATTTGAATTGCTCCCTTAATTTGAGATTCGTCATTAGTTTTAGCTTTTGTTTCAATATTAGTGCTGTCTGCAACTTCTTTGTCTTTTCCTGAAGAATTGTTACATGAAATTGCAACTAAAACTATAAGTGAAAAGTATAATAATGCTTTTTTCATATTTTTGATTTATTAATTTTTTGCAAATTTACAATTGATTTTTTAATTTAGCATGAAAATATCACTAATTTAGTTAAATTAAATTTAATTTTATATATTTTTGAATTTATATTTTATGCTAAAATAAAGATAAGTTATTCAATAACAATGTTTTGTATGCTTGAATTTGATTCGTTGAATAAAATTTTTGTATTTTTACTTGCAGGCATATAATGAACTGTTCCAAATTGGTGAATCATTTGTTTAGTTTCAAAAATAACTTCGTTTTTGTTGTTTACGATAGCAATATTGGTAAGTTCAGGAATATTGTAATATATGCCTTTAGGCTTTGTTTTTTGCTCTTCTTGAATAGTTTGAACGAAATGCTTGATTGAGTCGGTAGAGTGATTCGTTGAGAAAAGTACATAATAATTATTTGACTTATCTTGAGTAGGAATTTTGGTAATTCCATTTTTGCGTGAAAAAGCAAATGCAAAAACAGTTTCACTTTGAGATTGCTGCTGTGGACTTATGTCGAATTTGTATGTCATCACATCAGTTATTGTTTTTCCTGTAAATAAAGCAAGATGCTCATTTATTAAGTCATCAATATTTTGAACCATATAGTTGAGAGTGGCTTTATCATAAGCTATTTCTTGATATCCTGTAAGCAAACTCATTTTATACTCTTTTAATTTTATTATATAATCAGCAATTTCAGTGGCTTTTTGTTCCGAACTTTTTTCGATATAAGATTTTTTCAAAATTTGTTTTTGCACTTTTATTGTATCTTGAAAAATAGTTTCAAAAATAGTATCAACTTTTTCTAAAATATTGTAATTCAAATACATTTGAAAATCACTTGATGCTGCTTGTAGTTCTAATTCATTTGTTTTACTGTTTGTTGTTATGTTTGTTTTGCTTTCTTTTTCTGGAATATTTATACTTTTTAACATTCCTTGCTCATTTAATTGAATTGACAATTGTTTTTTTTGATTGCCATTTAATGCAATATAGTATATTTCTTCAGAATTAGGCTCTGTTTGTGTATGCGTTTTTATTTTAATGATGCTGTAGGAACTTGAGTTTTCATTAATAATATTTGCAAATCCAAGAAGTTTTTCGGCATAAGCATGATATGGTCCTTTGATGTTATCAGTTTTTTCAACGACAACTTCAAGTTGGAGATTTGTTTTTGGCAAATAATAAAAAAGTCCGTTAGTTGGAATTTTCTTTGATGTTTCTTTGATTGAATATACTGTATAATGTTGCTTATTGCACGAAATGCTAAATGCAAATATCAAAATGAGTATAGAGTATTTTAAAATGCTTTTCATTGTCTTTTTTTGCAAATTTACAAGATTTTTGCAAATTTAAACCTATTTTACTTGGATAAGCTACAAAGGCAACTTACATCTAAATTGATTATTATATCTTTGCATTTTATTAAAAAATATGTTTTTTCAATTACAACATAAAGATGCTCACTCCGAAGCGAGAAAGGGAATAATACGAACTAGCCACGGCGATATTGAAACTCCTGTATTTATGCCTGTCGGAACTCTTGGCAATGTTAAGGGAATAACTAATAATGTTCTAAATAGGGATTCCAAAGCAAGCATTATTCTCGGAAACACTTATCATTTATATTTGAGACCGGGAACAGAAGTTATTAGTAGGGCAGGAGGCTTGCATAAGTTTATTTCTTGGAACAAGCCTATTTTAGCAGATAGCGGTGGTTTTCAAGTGTTTTCATTAACAGATATTCGCAAACTAAAAGAAGATGGAGTTGAGTTTCGCTCGCATATTGATGGGAGTAAACACTTTTTTACACCTGAAAAAGTAATTGATATTCAAAGAATTTTTGGCAATAATATCATGATGCCATTAGATGAATGTACGCCTTATCCGTGCGACTATACTTATGCAGCAAAATCACTCCAATTAACACATAAATGGTTGTTGCAAGGCTTAAAACATTTTAAAATCACTAATGCAATGTGGGGACACGAACAGCGGCTTTTCCCAATTGTTCAAGGAAGTGTGTATAAAGATTTGCGTAAAGAATCAGCAAAATTTATGTCAGAGCAAGATGTAGAGGGCATAGCCATTGGAGGGTTGTCGGTTGGTGAACCTGCTGAAATGATGTATGAAATACTTGCCGAAATAAATCCAATTTTACCTAAAACCAAACCTCGATATTTAATGGGAGTGGGAACACCAGTGAATCTTTTGGAAGGTATTTCTCTCGGCATTGATATGTTTGATTGTGTTATGCCCACACGCAATGGAAGAAATGGAATGTTGTTTACAAATGAAGGAATTATAAACATAAAAAACGAAAAATGGAAATATGATTATTCTCCTTTAGATGAGAATGGAACTTCATTTGTTGATAATGAGTATTCAAAAGCCTTTGTTAGGCATGCTTTTGTTGCAAATGAAATGATTGCACCAATTATTGCAAGTATTCACAATATTAGATTTTATATTAATTTAATGGAGCAAGCAAGAGAGCATATAGCTAATGCTACTTTTAATTCGTGGAAAAACCAAATGATTCCTAAACTTCAAAACCGTTTATAATTTACTTATAAGACAGTGAAGATGCTGAAAATAATAGATATCTATATAATTAAAAAGTTTTTAGGCACTTTTTTCCTTTCAGTAGCGCTGATTATTCTAATTGTTATTGCTTTTGATATTTCTGAAAATATTGATGATTTTATTGAGTCGCAGGCTCCATTTACGGCTATACTTTTTGATTATTACTTAAATTTTATTCCTTACTTCGTTAATCTTTTTAGTCCATTATTTACATTTATTTCTGTAGTTTATTTCACTTCACGCATGTCTGCTAATACAGAAATAGTGGCTATATTAACTACTGGAGTGAACTATAAAAGAATGTTAAGACCATTTTTAATTTCAGCCATTTTGCTTGCAGTTTTATCTTTTTGGTTGTCGAATTTTTTAATTCCTTCTACAAACAAGAAAAGATTAGATTTTGAAGAGCGATATGTAAAAACAATTAAAAAATCAAGAGGGCGAAATGTTCATTTACAACTTGCACCCAATACATTTGCATTTGTTGAGTCGTTTAACCTTGAGGATAATCGTGGATATAGTTTCACCTTAGAAAGCATTGATTTTCAAAAAGGATTAATTTCTAAAACCCATGCAGATGTAATTGTATGGGATACAATTGAACAAAAATGGACAATGCAGAATTGCGTCATAAGATTGATTAATGAAGAAAATGAAGTTTTAATTAGGCATAATTCAAAAGACACAGTCATTAATATGCATCCTAACGATTTTAGGCGAGATACCTATCAAATGGATTTAATGAAATATTTGGAGCTAAAACAGTTTATCAAAAATGAAAGAATTAAAGGCTCTGAAAGTATAGTTTTTTACGAGGTTGAACAATACAGGCGAACAGCTTTTCCGTTTGCTACTATCGTTTTGACCATGATTGGCGTTGCCATTTCAACTCGAAAAACTAAAGGAGGCATCGGCTTACATCTTGGAGTGGGGCTATCGCTTAGTTTTGCTTATATATTGATTATGCAAATATCAACAACATTTGCTACGCAAGCTAATCTTCATCCTATTATTGCAGTATGGGTTCCAAATTTACTATTCATCTTGATTGCTTGGTATCTAATTCGCATAACTCCGAAATAAGTGTATTTGAATAAACTTAATCCTTTGTGCATTTTGAAAATAATTAAGAAATTTGCTCAATTTCCCGAAGAAATTCGGATATTCATCAAATTTGAGTGAATTGAACTTATTGCTATGAATTATTAAATTTTAGTAATGCCATTAAAAATAATTTGTCAATACAACTTAATATAATGTGCTTATATTTTCAAGTTATTGAGGTTTGCAAAAATTATTTGAAAAAACATTAAATAAAATTTGTACAATCGATTTTTTTACTAACTTTGCACTCCCAAATTGAACTGAATAAACATGAAAAGGACATTTCAACCATCAAGAAGGAAAAGAAGCAATAAACATGGGTTTCGTAAGCGTATGTCAACGGCTAACGGAAGAAGAGTGTTATCAGCTCGTAGAGCCAAAGGAAGAAAAAAATTGACAGTTGCTGACGAAGAAAGTCACAAACGCTAAGCTACTTCTTTTTTTAGTACTTTTCTTTAAACTTTTGTTATTGTACTTCTATAAGTTTTTCACATATAACGCCAATATATCTTGCATTTTCTATATAAGTGGAAGTTAGTTGTGTTGTTGTTTCTAATTTATGTAATAAAGATTTTTCTTTAATTTTTGATGGATTTGCGTGCTGTGCAAATGCATCATTTCCAATTCCGCTAAATATTCCTATCGGAAAAATATCAAGCACTTTCAATCCTAATTTTGAATACATATAAATCAGTTCTTGCTTAGTTTGTGCATTGTATTGTTGATGGCTATTCGATAGTATTTTTTCAACTTCATCATATTTGCCTTCTTTAATAAATCTATAGATGTAATATCCTTTGGTTCGATGCGAGCATATTAGCTTTCCGTTTAAAGCAAGCATCTGCGACAATCGTTTTATTATCTCTTCGTGATTTGGTAAATTATACAACAATTCGATACACAGAATTAAATCAAATTTTTCTTCATTCAAATTAGATATAGTTTCGTCAATAAATTCTTTTCTGAATTGGATTTCATATTTAGAATTAGGGCATTGTTTTTTTATATAATTGAAAAAAAGTTGTCGAATGTCTGTTGCAGTTACTTTCATTTCCGATTGTGCCGCAGGAATTGTAAATCGCCCATATTGGCAACCGATATCCAATAAGGTTTTCTTGGCTTGAAAATAGGGGAGTATATGTTGAGCATATTGTTGAAAATAGTATTGTTCACCTGAGTCTTTGTACATATTATAAGGCGGAAGTAGTCTGTATTTGATGTGAGCAATAACTTTTTTTGTTAGTTTAAACATAAGAAGTTCTTATTAATTATGATTTAGTTTTGTTGATTCGAGTCCAAACATTTCGGAATAATTCTTTCAATTCAAACATTCTAAAACAAAGGTATGAAATCATAATGATAGACAAAAATCCGACAATGAGAAATACCATATTGCTACCGTAATTAGTTTCAACGAAGCCGAAAATTCCTGCTGACAGTAAAATAAAAATAAAGTTTATCAGGTTATTGTACGCTATTGCATCTCCAAGTTGCCTGCCTTTCACTTTTACTTGCATCCATGCGTTCAAGGGTGTTTTGAAAAAGCCAGCAGTAAATGCTGATACAAAAATAAGGATAGTGAAACCTATTGCTTGTGGTTTAAATATATAAATACTAAAAATTGAAATGATAAAACCTATACCTCCAAGTGGAATGAATGAAGCTTTTACAGTTTCTTTAGCAAAATATCCCGATAAAAAAGAACCGGCTCCGATAGCAATGGCAACAATCGCCAATATTATTCCTGTTTGTGTGCCAGATAAGTTTAGATAATCATTGCAATGTCTAAAAATATTTAGTTGAATTAAACTTGCAACAAGCCAAAACATAGATAAACCCATAACTACAGTGTTTAGTCCCGGTGAAGTTTTGTTTGCCCATTTGTATTTGCGAATAATGAATTTTACAAAATTCAAGGGCAGTATTTGAACTGTCAATGCTTTGCCTTCAATAGCTTTGATTTTGAATGAAAATATAAGTCCAATCAACGAATTAAGTATAAAAACAAGAGCTGTAAACAGAACAAAATATTTGGCTAAATCGGACAATATCCCGGCGATAAATGTGCCGATTAAAACTCCGAAAAATGTAGTCATTTCAACTGTTCCGGTTCCAATAGAACTTTTTTCGATGCCTCCTATATCTCTAACAAGTGCAAATTTTAATGGAGAAAACAGAGTGCTTTGCGTTCCCATTAGCAACATAGCTGTTAGAACAATATAAATATTTTCATAGTAAAATCCAATTACTGCAAGGGACATTATGACTATTTCGGCTATCTTAAGCCAAACAACTATTTTTTGTTTATTTACTTTTTTCGAGAAGTATCCTGCCAAAGGAGACAGTATGATGAAGGGCAAGACCATCAATCCGCTTGCAAGCATAATAATTATGGCTTCTTGTCCTTCAGCAAACCAACGAACTGAAACGAAGCAAATTAAACTTTTCAGCAAATTATCTCCCATTACTCCTGAGAGATTTGTGAAATAAAGTGGAAATAAACGGTTTTTCAATTCTTTTTTCTATATCTGTTCTTTTCCGTCTTTTTCTATTTTAGCGTTATTTTTGTTGATTGCATCAACTCTGTCTGCAATTTTTTTGCATAAATCTTCTAATTCAGAATATAAGTTAGAATTTATTGCATTTAAGTCTTCTGAAAGCATATACAGCCTATCATTAAGTTGTTCTGTTAGTTTGTTAATTTTATCAATTTCGTTTTCGCTTTGGGTTTCTGATTTTTCAATAATTATGCAAGAGCCAAGCAAGTCAAAATAAGTTTCATTCAGCTCAATCATTTTCCAAGCAATTTCTTTTCCAAAATGATTAACAAGGGTTTTCCATAATGATAATTCAGGATTGTAAGCAGACATATTCCACTGAAAGTCAGCTACAGTTGCATATTTTATTTTATAAATTTCTGATGTAGGATTTCCGTTAGTGTACATGTGCGGAGAACTTAAATAATAGTTTTCGGTAGTTTTAACATCATAAGGTTCAAACAAATTACACAAATAAGTTCTTTCAGGATAGTGAGCCGGATAACCTCCGTAAATTCCTCCAAGTCCTCTGGCGTACAGAGTATTATCCCACAACATTGGCTGATGCCCTGCTAAATCTGCATATCGTTTTAAGTCTGCATTATCAAAACTAAGTGTGCGAACAGTGTTTCCAGTCCATATCATCACTACATCTTTAGGTATCATGGTGTGCATATCTCTGAAATAAGCTTCGGCATGACCTCTACTTTTGTCAATAAATTCATTTAGATACCATGGTGGACAAAGTTCAAATCTAATATCTCCATAATGTTTTAACCATTGATGTAGTGAAGTAACTAAATAGGCTTGTGCATTTTGAATATTAGTGTGTCGCTTAATATCTTCAGGAGTCCATAGTGAATATATTTTTCTGTAATCGCTTGAATGAGGGACAAAATCATCTGCAAGAAGCATTAAAAAAGTTGCACCTTGGTCAAAAACAGGTTTTAAGGTTTTCTTTATCATTTCTATTCCTTTTTCGTTGTGTTGAAAAATATATTTTATGCTGTCGCTCATTTTTGAAGTGTGCATTTCATATTCGAAATGGTAATAAGGATTAAACATTACTCCAAGTTGAATTGTTTTATTTTTAGCAATATATGAAGATATTGCTTTTGTACCTTTGAGTAGAATATCGGTAGGAGCAAACCATTTTTTTGCATCATCATTTTGATAATAAGGCAAATAGGCTTTGTTGAATCTGTAGAAAGTTAAATAATCAATATATTCAATATCCTTTTCAATATCTTGTTCATTTTTCCAAGCTCTTAATTGATAACCTCTACCAATAAAATCGGGATAATCAACTATGTTTGCATGTTGGTATGTTTTGTTTTCTTTGTTTAATAACCTAACTATAGTAGTAGCTCCGTAAAATAAACCATAATTATCTTTGGCAGCAATAATAATGTGAGTTTTGTTGTTAATGATACTATCGAATATTATGTACGATTGTGGTTTTTCGATGATGTTTGCTTCAATATCTTTAAAGCGATTAATTTTAATCTTGTCATAGCTAGTTAACAAAAATACCACTGAAGCGTCTTTAACTTCCTTGTTGTCAGAATTTGGAACTATTTTAACATCAGATTCATCTCTCAATATATTTTCAATTTCCTCTTTCAAGTACTTTTCAGTATGCTTTGATAACTCACTTGCTTTGAAGTTATTTACAATCACAGGAATGCCCTCATTTGCTTTTAGCTTGATTTCATTTTCTTGGTGTGCATGTTTTGGTGTAGGAATAAGCATTTCGACAGGAGAGAAGGTTTCGTCTTTATACCAAGCCATTCTTTCTGCGGTGGTGAAGTTCCATTTAGAATAGCTAAAGTTGATGTCGTCAACCCACATTGTGCCGATACCTTTTAATCCTACAAATATTTTTACATATTTGGTGTCATCAGGAATATCGCCTTCAGTAAACGGATAATTGTATGTTCGGGCATTAATTGTACTCCAATCAAGTTCGTCAATATAGAAGAAGTTTGAAAAGCTGTATCCTTTAAAGCTATTGTCTAAATATGTGTCTGTATATGGATAAAGTATTTCTGGAGACACTTGTTTTTTATCAGCATCGTAAAAAAACAGTCTAATATTTATTGCGTCAAATAATCTGGTTCCGACTCTTTCAAATTGGGGTTTGATTTTTTCTAACTTCATTTTAACATTAAAATCATAATTTCCGGGAATTACTTCTATGAAATCACTCATAACACCATCTCCAATAATGTCTGTTTCATGTGCTTTTTTTCGTTGAATTTTTACAATTTTATTGTCTTTTTTATCAGATAAACTGTCAATACAATACACAACATTTTCTCCAATGATTTCCCAATTTTGAATCTTTTGCATTAATGTGCTGTCTTCGCTTTTAGCTAATGTTCCATCTTCAAATGAATAGTTTTTAACTAAATTCTTTTTGTTAAATTCTTCTATTCTAATATCATAAGGAATTTCGGCTGGATTGGAGCTTGACCACTTGTTGGCATCTTTTTTTCTTCTCCACTCATTTGTACACGAACTGCTAAATACTAAAGCAATAGCAATTGAAATAACTTGTAAATAAATTAAATTCTTTTTCATTTTTCAATAGGTTTAAAAAAACAAAATTAGAAAAAAATTGTACTTTTGACAATGATTTTTTAAGTATTTAATGTTTTGAAAAGAAATATATATTGTTTTATCAGATTTATTTCAATCTTATTGCTTTATTGTCATGGCTTTATGCTTAGTGCAAATGAGGTGCAATACCAAAATGAAATTTATGATCCATACATTAAAACAGTTCGTTTGCATAATCCAGATTTTCAACTTTCTGCACCGATATTGCATTTAAATTCAAATTCAAGACTATTGCTCACTTTTGACAGATTAAGTAGTGATATTGTTGATTATTATTATACAGTTGAATTATGCAATAGCGATTGGCAAATAGCCCCATTGCTGCAAGCAGAATATATTGGAGGTTTTTTTGAGGATAGAATAGAAGATTATTCATACTCATTTGCCACGAGAGTAGAATATGTCAATTATAATTTAGAATTTCCAAATGATAATATGCAAGTGCTTAAAGCAGGCAATTATGTAATAAAAGTGTTTACTAAGGAGGGAAATGAACAAATTATTGCATTTGTCAAACAGTTCTATGTTCTTGATACTCAATTAGGTATTGATGTTAAAATTAAAGAAGCAAGTAATTTGAATGATAAATGGACAAGTCATGAGCTTGATATTCAAATTGCGTCAAAAACAAATATTGAAAATCCTTCAAAAAATCTTAAAGTTATTTTGCAGCAAAATGGAAGAATTGATAATATGATTACACTAAGCGAACCAAAGTTTGTGAGAGCAAATATTTTAAACTATAATTTTGAGGATATAAATGTTTTTAAAGCAGGTAATGAATTTAGGAGTTTAGATTTGAAAAGCATGAATTATCAAACTGCCGAAATTGACGGAATAAGAAAAATTGACGGTGTGTATCATGTTTTTTTAACACCTGACATTAGCCGTCATTTTGATAGATATGCCTCAAAAAGTGATATCAACGGTAGATATTATGTAAAAAATGATGATGGCAAAGACAGCAATCTTGATGCCGACTATGTTTATGTGTATTTTACATTGCTTGCCGACGCTCCAAGAACTGATGGAAATATTTATATCAATGGTGAGTTGGTTAATTGGGGCATTAATGAAAAAACTAAAATGGAGTATAATTACGAAAGAAAAGCGTATGAAATAGTAATGCTTTTAAAACAAGGATATTACGAATATCAATATCTTTTTGTGCCAACAAATTCATTAAAAGGAGATGTGAGTATCATTGAGGGTTCGCACATAGCTACAGAAAATGAATATAATGTTCGCGTTTATTATAGAAAACCGAGTGATTTACATGATACACTAATAGGTTTGGAATACGGAAATTCAAGAAAATAAAAACTCAAAACAAATTTTTATGAAAAAATATCTACTTACAATTTTATTGACATCAGTATCTATGTTATTATTTGCAGATAATGACACCATAGTTATAGGGAAAAAAGAAGAACCAACAAATCCTAAAATGACTATTTCGGGTTATGTTAAAGCCGATTATTACTATGACACTCGTCAAGTAGTTGCTACGCGTGCCGATCATTTGTTATTATATCCCAAGCCCGAATCTTTAGATGCAAATGGAAATGATATTAATGCAATTTCTTCAATGCAGTTTGTGCCAATACAGACGAGATTAAGTTTTGGCTTTTCAGGAGTGGAAGTTCTTAAAGCCGATGTAAAAGCTACTATCGAAGGCGAATTTGCTGGTATGTCTGATGCTAACATAAACGGTTTTAGACTTAGACATGCAAATGTTGTGGCTAAGTGGCAAAATGGAATATCAACACTTATGGGGCAGGCGTGGCATCCACAGTTTATTGAAGAATGTTTTCCTCAAACTGCGAATATTAACACAGGCATTCCTTTTAATCCTTTTGCTCGTAGTCCTCAAATTCAGTTGAGATATGATATTGGTAAATTCCATTTTCAAGCTGCTGCCGTAACACAAATTGATTTTATGTCCACCGGACCTAATGGAAATTCATTTTTATATATGAAAAATGCTTCTATGCCTGAACTTGTCGGAAAAATTATGTTTAAAACATCTGACGGAAATAATAATTTCTTATTCGGAGGGACATTTGCATATAAAACTTTAAAACCACGCTTGATTAATTCTATCGGAACAAAGGTAAATGAAACGATTTCAACAAAAAGTGCTTCAGTATTTGCGAAATATAATAACGATAAATTTGCATGGAAAGTGTCTGGAATTGTAGGGGAGGATATGTATCATCTTACTATGATTGGCGGTTATGCTGTTAAAATGTCGAATTATGGAATAATATCTAATATATTTGAAAATGAGTTATTATATACTCCCTTGATAAGCTCTTCTGTATGGTCTGATTTGGTTTACGGAAATAGGCATCAATTTGGCTTGTTTACTGGTTTTTCAAGAAACTATGGTTCAAATAAAAATATCTTTAATTGGGAAAATACCTCCTCTTATTTTGCTCGTGGGCAGGATATACATCATTTGTACAGAATTTCGCCAAGATATATGTGCAATATCAAAAATATTAGTTTCGGAACAGAGCTTGAATATACAATAGTGGCTTACGGTAAAAAAAACAATAGTTTAGCAGAAGTATTCGACTTATATGATGTTTTTAATTTCAGAGCTTTATTATTTATTTTTTACAAATTCTAAGATTATCAGCTGTTTATATATGTTCATTTGAAGTATATTTTATAGTCATATAATATGTTAATTTAAAAAATTTTAATTATGAAAAAACGATTGCTTTTTTTGCTTTTTAGTGCTTTATTTATTTCAAATTTGATTTTTGCACAAGGAATGTTACCAAAACATTTGTTTGAACAAAAAGCTGTAGTTGAAATGTGTGTTTCTGAGGATGGCAATTATATTGCTTACACTCTTTTGGTGCAAAAACACATAGATGAAGGTGTCGGCTATTCAAATATTGAACTTTATCTTTATGATGTAAAAAAAGCAGAATCAAGACCTTTGATTACAGAAAATGTATATATAACATCAATTTCGTGCTTAGCTGAACAAAAAACTATTATATATAGGCAAAATACGAAAGAAACTAATGGATATCAGTTGTTTGAATTTGATATTAATACCAATAAAATTACGCAATTGACTGATATGCCAAGAAGTATTCAAAGCTATGCTTTTAAAAACAAAGATGAAATATTTTTTGTTATGCAAGAAGAAATGCCAAAAGAGCGTAAGGAGCTAAATAAGAAAGGCATAGATGTGAAAATATTTGAAGAAGAATTACTTCATTTAGAATTGTATAAATATAATTTGAAGACTAAAGAATTATTAAAGTTTTTTGGTGGTGCTACTGTTTATGATTTTGCAATTTCGCCTGATGGTAAGAAAATTGCTGCTGCCATTTCAGAGAAAAATCATATTGATTATAAATATATGTTTCAAAGCATTCATATAATAGATGCAGAAAGTGGCGAAGTTCTGAAAAGAATTAGCAATCCGGGCAAACTTGGCAAAATGGTATGGAGTCCTGATAGCAAGCGACTTGCATTTTTATCTGCCTCCGATTTGCATGATTCGGTTGTTGGAACAATATTCGTTTCGGACACAGAAAATAAAGATGAACAGTTTGCTGATTTAATTAATATCGTTAAAGACTTGGAACTTTCTGCAGTTAGCGTATTGTGGGAAGATAATAATACTTTGCTCTATTCCGCAATTGAAAGCGTTGATGTTGGCATAACAAGACTGTCATTAGATAATAATAAACGAACTGATATTATGAAAGCAGGACTTGTTTCGTTTGACTCATTTTCTAAAAACCAAAACAAATTGTACTTTATCGGCAATACTCCCGAAAATCCTAATGAATTATATAGCTACGATTTAAAAAGAAACTCTATTTCAAAATTGACGAATCATAATAAGTGGATTGACGGTATAAAATTGTCAAAACAAGAAAAAATATCCTATAATGCACGCGATGGCAAGCGAATTGATGGATTGCTCGTTTATCCCTTGAATTATGTAGAAGGCAAAAAATATCCGATGATTGTATATATACATGGAGGTCCTGAATCGGCTGTTTTGAATGGCTGGAATAATCATTATTCAACTTGGGGACAATTTGCTGCTAATAAGGATTTTTTTGTGTTCTCGCCTAATTACCGTGCCAGTTCAGGTAGGGGAGTTGATTTTACAATGTACGGGTTTGGCGACTTGCTTGGAGTTGAATATGATGATGTGATAGACGGTATAGACTATTTGATTGATATAGGTTTTGTTGACAAAAATCGTATCGGTATTGGTGGCGGTTCTTACGGTGGCTATTTTGCAGCTTACTCGGCAACAAAGCATAGTGATAGATTTGCAGCTGCCGTTGTTTTTGTAGGAATTTCAAACCAAATTTCAAAAAGAAAAATAAGCGATATTCCTTATGAAGATTATTATGTTCATTGGGGTTTTTGGACGCATGAAAATGTTGAAAAAGTATGGAATGCAAGTCCAATAAAATATGTGCAAAATAGTGTTACCCCAACATTAATCTTGCACGGAGAAGCCGATACACGAATTCCTGTTTCTCAAGGCTTAGAACTGTATAGAGGACTTTATTTGCACGGAGCAGCACCTGTTCGATTGATACTTTACCCCGAAGAAGGGCATGGAAATGCAAAAAACATCAATAGATATGATTATCTGCTTCGCACATTAGAGTGGTTTGAATATTATTTGATTGAAAATGTAGGCTCGCAAGATATGCCTCCCAAGTATATTAATTATTTTGAAGAATAGTTAAATTTTGCAGTTTATTCAAATAATAAATAGTTGTTTTTTAGAGGCTAAATAAGTTGTATAATTTAAAACGCTAAATTCGTTTCTCTAAGTTATTTGCAAGTGTTTTGTATATTGATTTATTCTTTGAAGAGAAATACTTGTGCAATAATCTTAAAGTTTTTTTATCAGGGAATAAAGTAAGAAGTATTTCATTAAATATCTCGTCATTTTCTAATAGTTTTCTGAAAATAAGTGGTTTTAGATTTTTTATTTCATCAAATGTATGTTGGGCATTTGTATCAAAATTTATTTCTGGCAAATCAGGAATTTCTTTTTTCCAAATATCAAGATAATCTAATATTTCGAACCAAATATCAGGACAGTTCAGATAATCAAATAAATGCTTTCCATAAAATAATTTAGTTTGAACATTATAATCACTATTCATTTTTTTTAGTTCTGTAGTGTAATAATTTTTGTTTTTAGCTAAATCTGGATCTATAAAATAGAAGATACCTATAAGTTCGTTTTCCGAGTATTTTGATAACATAATATCGAGTTTTTTCTCAAAATTTTCAATTTGTCCTCGTTTTTTAGTTGAATCATGGTCATCTCTTAATTTTTGTTCAATAAAATACACCTTTCCATTTTTACGAAAGCATTGGTCAATACTTAATACATCTCCATTCTCATTTACAAATCTCTTAGGAAGAATGTCATACGATTTTAATTTTAAATATTCTTCAATAATAAGCTCAAAAGCATCTCCAAAGCGAATTTCCTGAGATTGCAATAGGTTTTGCAAAATCTTTGCTTTGGGCTTTGTAGGTCTGAACAAACCTATATATCTATTTGGATTATTAGCTATTTTTTCTAATAAATCTGCTTTGGATTTTTCAAAAATAGCATCATTAAAGATACTTGCAAATTGATTATACTTCATTATTACCATAAGCTAAAAAATTATCTTCCGTTTTTTGTACAATATTATTACTTTCAAAATTAAGTTCTTGATTATATTTTTTAGTAGTACTTACTAAGTATTTTTTTTCATAATCATACCTAAAATTATCAATACTTATTAGTTTATTATCTCTTTTTGCATACCAATATGACCATCCATTATTGCTTCCTTTTTTTAAAATATTAGCACTAATCTTGTGTATAGAACCTACCTCTCCATCATAGTCCAACGAAGAATTAGCCATTATTTGAGCTTTATGTTTGCCATCTTTTGAATATAAATATTCTCCAATTTTAACATATCCTTTTTCTATTAAATTTCCAAATGGAACTTTTGGTTTTCTTTTTTCAATTTTATATTCTAATAATGGTTTATCTATAGGTTTGATACTTTTTAATCTTTCATTCCCAATTTTAATGTAAAACTCCTCTCTATCAAAAGCAATAAATCTGCGACCTAGTCTTTTAGCAACTGCTGCTGTTGTCCCACTACCAGAAAAAGGGTCTAAAACAATGTCGTTAGGATTTGATGATGAAAGAATTATTCTAAAAAGTAATTCTGCGGGTTTTTGTGTTGAATGAGCTTTTTGTCCATTTACTTTAATGCGTTCATTTCCTTGACAAATTGGTATTAACCAATCACTTCTCATCTGCAAATCATCATTCATAACTTTCATAGAATGATAATGAAATGTATAGTTTGAAGACTTAGATTTTGTCGCCCAAATTAAAGTTTCATGTGCATTATTAAATCTAGTTCCTTTAAAATTAGGCATAGGATTAGTTTTGACCCAAATAATATCATTCAATATCCAAAAACCAACATTTTGTAAAATATTACCAACCCTAAAAATATTATGATATGTACCAATTACCCAAAAGCTACCTGAGTCTTTTAAAACTCTATGACACTCTTTTATCCATAAAGTAGTAAATTTATCGTATTCTTCTTTTGAATCGAATTTATCCCACATATCATCAACAGCATCTACTTTAGTTTGATTTGGTCTGTAAAGCTCACCATTGAGTTGTAAATTATATGGAGGGTCAGCAAAAATTAAATCTACTGAATTGTCAGGTATTTTCCTTAAAAGCTCAATGCTATCACCTATATATAATTTATTTAATTCTAAAAGTCCAATATGTGTCATTTTGATATATTTATACATTCAAAGTTAATAATTAAATTTTAATTGTATTATTCTACTCTGATTTTTTTATTCATACTCCAACTAACTTAATTTATTTTACAAACTATATGCTTTGTTTTTTGCTACCTCTCAATCAGTAATTTCGACAAATATGTCTCAACCAAAGCAAATAGCTTATACGGATGGTATTTTGTCCAAGTTATTGAATTAATTTCATCATAAAAATAAATATAATAATGAATTAAACCATTTAGAAATTCATCAATTACATGCTGTCTAAATCCTATTGCAACTATCCAGCCACCCTCAATTTCTTCAAGCCATTCCTGATAATAAGAATCATCAGAATAGTGGAAATTCATTATGTTTTCGCCAATTAGAATGAATTTCTTAATTCCGCTTTCAATTAAAGTTTCTATTACATTTCGCTTTAAAAACATGATGTCATTATACAAACAGTCATTCCATTCTCCAATAAATTCTAAAATTGCGAAATGCTTAGTATAATCAACATAAAGTATTTTAATATACAATGTGCTGCTTCCGAATTCGTCCCACAAAGGGTGAATATAGTAATTGTAAATTGTGTTGGTACATTCATACAAATTATATTGCTTGTCGTAAAATGGCGAACGCTCATCTTCTGACGAGTTATATAAATTCTCCCAAAGATAAAACGGCTCTATTGTGTGCATAGTTTCATCAAATTACATCACTCCGGGCATTTCTATTCCCAGTAAACCACAAGCTGATTCAATTGCGATAGCAGTCATTTGAGAAATCATTATTCTTAGTTTTTTATATGCTTCACTCTCTGCTCTAATTACCGGCAGTGCTTGATAAAAAGTATTGTACTCTTTTGCTAAATCATAAACATATTGACAAATAATTGAGGGATTGAGGTCTTTTGCACTATCTTCAATAATTGCAGGATAATTAAATAATACTTGAATAATTCGTTTTTCTTGTGAGTGCAAACTTATATCTTGAAAATCTAAAATTTCGATATTTGTATCTGCAACTTTTTTCAATAAAGAATTTATTCTTGCGTGAGTGTATTGTATAAAAGGTCCTGTGTTTCCATTAAAGTCAATGGATTCGGCAGGATTGAAAAGCATATTCTTTTTTGCATCAACTTTCAAAATAAAATATTTTAAAGCTCCTTGTGCAATAATTTCAAGAACCTTTTTTTTCTGTTCTTCGGGCAATAAAACAGCTTTTCCGGCTTCTTCTGCAATTTGCGAAGCGGTTAAGAACATATCTTCCATCAAATCATCAGCGTCAACTACTTTTCCTTCTCTTGATTTCATTTTTCCATCAGGCAATTCAACCATTCCATACGACATGTGTACAATTTCGTTTGCAAAATCATATCCAACTTTTAGCAATGTTTGTTTTAGAACCTGAAAATGATAGTTTTGCTCATTTCCGACAACATAAATCATTTGCTTAGCGTTCCATTCTTCATGTCTTTTAACTGCTGTGCCTAAATCTTGCGTAATATATACTGATGTTCCGTCAGAACGCAAAAGAATTTTCTCATCTAAACCTTTGTCTGTTAAATCAACAACAACTGCATTTGTATCATTTTTATAAAAAACACCTTTTTCAAGTCCTTGCATAACTATTTTTTTGCCGTAAATGTATGTGTCCGACTCAAAATAATACTTGTCAAATGTAGTTCCCATTCTATTGTATGTTTCAGCAAAACCAGACATAACCCAATCGTTCATCATTTTCCAGATGTTTCTAATTTGAGGCGAGTTTTGTTCCCATTTTATCAATAGTTCCCTTGCATCATTCATCAAATCCGACTGTTGCATTGCTTCTTCATCTGACAAACCCTTGCTTTTTAACTCTGCAATCTCTTTTTGTAATTCTTGTTCAAATCGGACATAAAGAGTTCCCACATAATGATCGCCTTTCATATTTGCACTTTGGGGAGTTTCGCCATTTGCCCACTTTTGCCATGCAAGCATCGTTTTGCAAATATGAATTCCCCTGTCATTTATCAAGTTTACTCTAACAACTTTATTGCCCATTGCTTGCAAAATATTGCCCATTGCTTGCCCTATAAGGTTATTTCTGATATGTCCAAGATGAAGCGGTTTGTTAGTGTTGGGACATGAATACTCAATCATGATTGGAGAGTTTTTTTCATCAATTTCTTTTATGCCATATTTATTGTGATTATAGTTTTTTGTCAAGAAATCAATCCAAACATCATCTTTTAGTTCAATATTTAAAAATCCTTTAACAACATTAAAATCTTTGACATCTTTAGAAATCTGCATTAATTTTTCACCTATTTGTTGTGCAGTTTGTTCGGGCGACTTCTTTGTATGTTTTAAAAATGGAAACACAACGAAAGTATAATCGCCAACAAAATCATCATTGGTTTTTTCTATCCGAATTTGCTCAATACTTAACGATAACTCATACAGTTCGAGTAATGCCGTTTTTATTGAATTTACAAGATTATTTATTATCATATTTTTACTTTTATTCATTTTTTGAGTATTGCTCAATTTTTATCTCAATTTGACTTAGTTGATTTGCAAGATTTTCCCATTCAACAAGCAAGTTGTTTAATTTGTCTTTATCGTTTTTGTATTTGATGAAAACTTTGTCAAGTTCAGCTTGGCCATAATCTTCATGTATGGTGTTGATTTGTTTTTCTGTTGCTTCAATAATTATTTCAAGTTCTTCAATTTCTGTTTCAATTTTATGTATCTGATTGTTCAATTTTCTAATTGCTCGTTCATCTTCTTTTTTTTGTTGCCAAAGTAATTTATTTTCAGATATATTTTGGATTTTATTTGTAGCTTTTATCGCTTTACTATTCGCTAATTCTAATTCTTTTATGTCTTGCAATTTTTTAATATGCAAAAATTCGTCAAGTGTGCCTGGATATTGCTTTACTGTTTTGTTAGTAAAATAAAAAGTAGTATCTGTTAATCCTTGCAAAAACGCTCTATCGTGTGAAACTATAATTAGTGTGCCTTCATAATTTTGCAGAGAAAATTTCAAAACTTCTTTTGATAACATGTCAAGATGATTTGTAGGCTCGTCAAGCACAAGTGTATTTGTTGGGCGACTCATAAGGCAGGCTAAGGATAAGCGAGATTTTTCGCCACCTGACAATACGGCTACTTTTTTATAAACATCATCTCCGCTAAAAAGAAAATTTCCAAGTATTGCTCTTACGCTACCTGTATAATCTTGGTGTGCAAATGTTTCTATGGTTTCAAGAACAGTAAGTTTTGGATCAAGATGTTTGCCCGAATTTTGCGGAAAATAGCCAATCACAACATTGTGTCCTAAATTAATAGTTCCTTGATAATCAATTTCGTCAACGATAATTCTGCTAAGTGTAGTTTTGCCTTGTCCGTTTTTTCCGACAAAAGCAACTTTTTGTCTTGAAGAAATAATAAAATCTATGTTTTCAAATACTGTGTGCGAACCATAATTTTTTGTTAACGAATTGGCTTCCACAACAATTTTTCCTGATGCTTTGCAGGCAGGACAAAGAAAAGACATTTCAGCCGTGTTT
>CAZKDV010000009.1:0-29233 GCA_964551645.1 uncultured Bacteroidales bacterium
TTTTGGATTGGAACTACTTTCAACAATTGACTTTATTATTACTGAAAAGAATATTGAAACACTTGAAGCTATTACTACGGAATTGTCAAATTGGAGTAACCGTAAAAAGACGATGTTCACTAATCCAAATTTTATTCAAATTGCAACAAAAAATATTAAAGAACACAATCTGCTTATTGCTAACAAGGACTTGGCGTAATTGGCTTGCCAATGCTCAATGCCAATCGTACAAAAGCCAACAGCGCCAAAGTCCCGAACCGTTATAGTTTATTGCAATAAGTTAAAATTACTCGAATTTGATGAATATCCGAATTTCTTCGGGAAATTGAACAAATTTTTCATTTGTTTTTCAAATGCACAAAGGGTTTATTTTATACTTCATAAATATTTAATACACTTGTTAAAAAAATAACATTGTTATTTTTTTAACAAAAATATTTTGATTTTTATGATTGTTTTGTATATTTGTAATCTGCTTATGCTTATTGCTATTGTACTATTCGTATTCAATATAGGAGTTAAGTATGAATTATTTGTAAAAAGTTTATTAATAGTGAGTTATTAAATAAAAATTTAACTAATTAATCTAACAATATGAACACTCCAAATAATATACAAAACAAGCTCAAGCAAGATTATCTTGATGTTAAGTCTAAAAAAAAGAAAATCCCAAATCCTTATTCTTGGAGTGTATATAATTCACAATATAAAACAAGAATTTATATTCCTTTTTCATCTTGCAGTCAAGCTGCCGGAGCAAAAGAAATATTTTTTGCAGCAGAAGAGTATTTAAAAAAACACGATGTTCAAGCCGAACTTGTTAAAACTTCTTGTGCAGGGTTTTGTTCAGTTGAGCCACTAATGGGCGTTGCCACCAAAGGAAGAAATCCGGTGTTTTTCAAAAATGTACAGAGTTATGATGTCGAAATGATATTAGATAGTTTTTTTCATGCGTATATATATGACTCTAAAGTGTTTTTTCAATATCGCTTGTTTCAGACTGAAGCATGGAATGGTGTGCCTTTTTTTGAAGATATTTCTTTTTTTTCAAATCAGTCGAGATTGGTATTAAAAAATCTGATGCAAACTGAAACTTTATCTTTGGCTGAATATATTTATTATGACGGTTTTGGAACTTTGTATAAAGTTTTAAATGAATACACAAGAAATGATATTTTAAAAATACTACAAGATAGCGAATTAAAAGGAAGAGGTGGAGAGGGTTTTCCAACTTATTTGAAGTGGCAAATTGTGAAAGATACAATTTCAGATGATAAATATGTAATATGTAATGCTCATGAAAGTGATATTAATTCTTATGTAGATAGATTCTTAGTGGAAAATATGCCATACAATATAATTGAAGGAATTGCAATTGCTGCATATACGGTTGGAGCATCAAAGGCATATATTTTTTTAAACAGTAGCAATAAGTTTGCTATTTCACAGATAAATGAAGCCCTGCAAAATGCTTATGAAAATGGCTTGTTGGGAGACAATATTTTTGAGTCAGGATTTAGCTTACGAATACAAGTTCGCGAGAGTCCGGGTGCAATGATATGCGGAGAAGAAACTGCTTTAATTAGTTGCATCGAAGGACATAGAGCAACACCAAGAATAAGACCACCTTATCCGTCAACTAATGGTCTTTTCGGAAAACCGACTTTGGTTAATAATGTTGAAACATTTATTAATGTTGCAGCAATTTTGAAAGACAATGGGCAATTATTCTCCAAAACTGGAACAAAATTGTTTAAAGGAACAAAACTATTTTGTTTGTCCGGAGAAGTAGTCAATAAGGGTATAATTGAGGTGGGTATGGAGATGAAAATAAGTAATATTGTTAATGATATTGGTGGAGGCATGAGTAATGGCAACTTCAAGGCACTGTTATTAGGAGGCTTGATTGGCACTTTCTTTTCAGAATCTGAATTTGATATGCAACTTACATACGAAGAGTTGCAAAAACATAACGCAATTATTGGTGCAGGTGGATTTTTTGTTATGAATGATTCAACTTGTATTGTGGACATCATTAAATATATTTGTGAAATACAAAGCAATGAAAGCTGTGGAAAATGTATTCCATGTCGCGAGGGTACATTATTGCTATATAATATTATGAAGCGAATTTGCGAACGCCCAACTAAAGATGAAAAACACGAAGCATTAGATAGATTTAAGGGAGTTCTGTATATGGAAAATGTAGCTGTAGTGATGAAGCAAACATCATTATGTAATTTTGGGAAATTTGCTCCACAGCCGTTACTTTCAGGGCTAAAACTCTTTAAAAAAGAAATCGAAGAGCATGTTTTTGATAGAAAATGTGTTACAAATACTTGTAGAAATTTACGCAAATATTATATTGATGTTGAGGCTTGCACTGGTTGCGGACAATGTAGTGTGCGGTGTTCTGTTTCTGCAATCTTTGGAACACCAAGAGCAACATATACAATAATTAATGCAAAATGTATAAGTTGTGGAATTTGTCAAGAAGTTTGCAAATTCAATGCTGTATTTTATGAATGATTATAAGTAATATTATGGATTGCCAACTAATAGTTAACAATAAACTAATAATAGGAAAACAAGGAGACACAATTCTTGACACCTTAAGAAGAAATGGAATTTATATTCCCACATTATGCAATATAAAGGAAATGTTTCCGACAGGTGCTTGTAGGCTATGTATGGTTGAGGTTAAAGGGAGACAAGAATTAGTGCCGGCATGTTCTTTTCCGATAGAAGAAAATCTTATAATTGAAACACATTCTCCGATTGTAGTTAATGCCAGAAAAACAATTGTTGAGTTGCTTTTGTCGCGTCATCCTGACGATTGTTTGTATTGCGAAAGGAATGAACGATGCGAACTGCAAACATTAGCTTACGAACTGAATATTCGTGAAAAAAGACTTGTTATGTCCAAAAATGCTCCTGGAAAAGATCTTTCAAGTCAGGCAATTCATCGTGACCCGTCAAAATGTTTGCTTTGTGGAAGATGCGTAAGAGTATGTAAAGAGCTTATTGGTTGTCATACTTTTGATTTTGTAAAAAGAGGCAAACAATATTCAATTCAAACTGCCTTTGCAAAAGGCATGAATTCTTCAAATTGCATATATTGCGGTCAATGTGTTGTTGCGTGTCCTACTGCTGCAATAGTAGATAAAAGCAATATTTTCTCTTTGCAAAAGAGTCTTGCAATGTCAAATAAAAAGAACATTGCTTTATATGACGCATTATTGCCACAAGCTCTGCAATTGTTTCTTGGAAGAAAAATAAAAAATCCTGATGAACTTATAAATGGAATTTTTATCAATATGGGTTTTTCTGAAGCCAGAAATATCCAATTTGCTACTGATGTTTATATACAATCTATTGCTAATGAGTTTGTTGAACATATTAAAAAAAGTGAGAAAAAGCCATTTTTATCTTCTTTTTGCCCATCTTTTGTGAAATATGCCGAATTGTTACCTCAAGAAATATTATTTCAATTGTCTAATACCAAGTCTCCGGCGCTTATGTATGGACAAACTTCAAAAAAAGAATTTTCAATAAATACCTCAATAAAAGATATTTACATTGCTACATTTGAACCATGTACTGCACGCAAATATGAAAGCAAAACTGAAAACTGCTCTGACTCCGGTTTTATTTCAGTTGAGACTTCTTTAACATTTAGAGAGTTCTTTTTGATGTTGAAGACTTATGGTATTCAAATAGATAAAATTAATCCTGTAAAACTTCAAGGAGAACATTCTGTTTTTTCTTCGGCATCAGCATTATTATCTGTTTCAGGAGGACTTATTACTTCGGTAGTTAGAGCTTTACAGCAATTGTATCCAAAAGATGTTAAAGTGAAAAACTTGCCAAAAATTAGCGGCGGGAAAATATATAAGAAAATTAATTTGCAAATATTTGGTAAAGAAATGCAGTTTATTGCATTGCACGGAATGAAAAATATTGCAGATTATATCGAAAGACTTCAAAAAGGATTGGAATATGCCGATTTTATCGAACTTCTTGCTTGTCCAAACGGATGCGTAAATGGAGGTGGTGTAACGGTTGGAATGGATACGGAGGAACAAATCCGTTTATTTACAAAAAACATTGTAGATACTGACCAAATTGCAGTTTTGCAGAACTCTATTAACAATGAATTTGTAAAGAAGTATTTTGAAAATACAATTAAGACAAATTAAAGCACTTTAAAAAATAAATTAATGTCACAAAATGAGAGTAAACAATTAGTGTTCACAATTCCCGAAAGGTGCAGAACTTGCTACACTTGTGTTCGTGAATGTCCGGCAAAAGCCATTAAAATTGAATTAGGGCAAGCCGAAGTTGTTTATTCTCGCTGTATTGCTTGTGGAAATTGCATTAGAGTTTGTCGTAGAGACGCAAAGTGGTTTGTTGATGCAAGACAAGAATTATCAAATCTTATTGCAAAGGGTGAGCAAGTAGTAGCCATGATTGCACCAAGTTTTCCCGGAGAGTTTATGGATTATGATAATCATAAACAAATTGTTGGAATGGTAAAAGCCATTGGATTTGATAAAGTACACGAGGTTGCTTTTGGTGCCGATTTAGTTGCAAATGAATATAAAAAACTATTAGATTCTACATCGGATAAAAAATATATTTCGTCAGATTGTCCTTCTATAGTTTTATTTATCAGAAAATATCACCCTGATTTAGTGCCTCATTTAGCACCAATTTGCTCTCCTATGGTTGCTATGGCTAGAGTGCTAAAAAAAATATATGATAATCCCAAACTCGTATTTATAGGACCGTGTATTGCTAAAAAAGGAGAATCAGATGAAATTGATATTGTTCTTACATTCAGAGAGTTAAGGGCAATTTTTGAAGACAAAGGCATTACAATTCACACCCAAGACGAGGAAGAGTTTGATGAGCCAATAGGCAATTTAGGTTCAATTTTTCCGGTAAATAGAGGATTAATTCAAAGTATTGACATTGATCATAGCATTAATGACGGAAAAGTTGTTGTTGCCGAAGGACATTTGAACTTTCAGGAAGCACTATACGAATTTCAAGATGGAAAACTTAAAAACCAACATCTTGAGCTGCTTTGTTGTGATGGTTGTATTATGGGAGCAGGAATGACATCTATAGGCAATAGATATGCAAAAAGTGCTTTTATTAGTAATTATGTAACAAATAAAACTACGCAAATAGATAAAAAGAAGTGGGAAAAATATTTTGAACAATATGCAGATATTGATTTGTCAGCCCATTTTACTCATAGCGACACTCGCATGAAAATACCTTCAGCTAATGAAATCAAAGAAATGCTTGAAAAGCTCGGAAAAAAAACACCAGCTGACGAATTGAATTGCGGCGCTTGTGGGTATCATTCATGCGAAGAACATGCTATTGCCATACTTAATGGTTTGGCTGAAATTGAAATGTGCTTGCCCGATACTATAGATAAACTCCATACAACTATAGAAACATTAAATATAACTAATGAAAAATTAGCTTCGGCTCAACAAGCACTAAAACAGTCGGAAAAACTTGCAAGTATGGGACAATTATCAGCCGGAATAGCACACGAATTAAATAATCCACTTGGCGTAGTAATGATGTATAGCAATATTATACTTGACGAAATAGGAGAAGATAGCCCATTAAGTGCAGATATTAAACTTATTGTAGAACAGGCAGATAGATGTAAAAAAATTGTGGGCGGTTTACTGAATTTTGCTCGAAAAAATCAAATCAAGCCAACAGAAATAAATTTAAAAGATTTTACTATCCTTAGCGTGCAATCAGTAGTATTTCCAAAAAATGTAGAATCTAAAATAAATTGCACCGTCAAAAATCCAATTGCAGTATTTGACCAAGCACAAATGATGCAAGTGTTTACAAATATTATTAAAAATGCTATAGATGCAATGCCCCAAGGCGGTATGATAACAATAAAAATTAGCGAAGACAATGATTATTTAATAACTGATATTTCAGATACAGGCTCAGGCATTTCAAAAGAAGATTTGGATAAAATATTTGAACCATTTTACACTACTAAGGGGGTTGGCAAAGGAACTGGCTTAGGATTGGCTATTGCTTATGGAATTATTAAAATGCACAAAGGAAAAATTAGTGTAGAATCTAACAATGATACCTCAAAAGGACATACAGGCACAACTTTTAAAATATATATTCCGAAACAAAATAGATTAGATGTTTAATTAAAAATATATGACAACAAATAAGAAGTATAATGTATTTATAGCTGATGACGACCAAGATTATTTATTTCAGTTGAAGTTTTTCTTCGAAAATAATGGATTTAATGTAGTAACAGCATCATTGCAGTCCGAAGCAGAAATGTTGATTCCCGACTTAGATATCGATATTGCTGTTTTAGATTTAATGATGGAGCAAGACGATAGTGGCTTTATTTTGGCACGATTGTTTAAAAATCATCATCCTAAAATACCAGTAATTATTATTACTGCTGTGGCTACAGAAACGGGTATTTCTTTTTCCGATGAAAAAAATGCAATAAGCGACTGGATTAAAGCTGATTTATATTTGGAAAAAGGCATTCGCTTTGAGCAATTATTGAACGAAGTTATAAGTCTGATTGAAAAGAATTAAAATTTGTACATACATTTGAACTAATATGAAAAAAATAAATATTTTAGTTGTAGATGATGAACCGGGAATTAGAACAGGAATTTCAAGAGTTTTAAGCAATTTCCAAGTAGATTATCCATTTATGGACGAAACTATTGAGTGCAATGTGTTTGATGTTGAATCAGGTGAGGATGCTTTAGAGTTTATTAAAGAAAATCATATTGACATTATGCTTTTAGATAATAAACTACCCGGAATTAGTGGAGTTGAGGTTTTGGAAATAATGAACAAAAACCAAATAGATATTCTTGTAATGATGATAACTTCACATGCTTCACTTGAAACAGCCGTTAAAGCAACCCGAAAAGGAGCATACGATTTTGTCCCAAAACCATTTACTCCTCAAGAACTGCGTGTGTCAATTGAAAATGCTACTAAGCATTTGTTTTTGAAGCAAATGACACAAAAATTATATACAGAAGGCAAACAAATTAGATTTCAGTTTCTTTCAATCTTGTCTCACGAACTAAAAGCTCCTTTAAATGCCTTGGAGAATTATCTAATTATGATAAAAGATAGGCAAGTTGGGAATGAAATTGAAAGATATGACCAAATTGTGCTTCGCTCATTAGAACGAATTTCAGCAATGAGAAACCTAATCATGGATATGCTTGACCTAACACAGATAGAAACAGGAAATGCAAAAAGAGACATAGAAGATATTGATATAATGGAAGTTATACAAAATAGCATAGAGTCGATGAATCCTTATGCAATACAAAAAGAAATTCAATTTCATATTGATGGTCCCGAAAAATGTATTATTGCAGCTGATAAATCCGATATGGAAATAATTTTTAACAATCTTACTTCTAACGCAATCAAATATAATAAAGACAAAGGCGAAGTAACTTATAGTGTAAGTATTGAAGAAAATAATGTGAAAATAAAAGTAATTGATACAGGTATCGGAATACAAGAAAATCTGCTTCCGTCAATATTTAATGAGTTTAAACGCATCAAATCAACTGAAACTAAGAATATTAGCGGTTCAGGCTTAGGACTTAGTATAGTGAAAAAACTATTAGATTCATATAACGGACATATATCCGTGAAAAGCCAAATTAATGTTGGAAGCACTTTTGTTGTAACAATACCACTTTTAGATACAAAAACAAACTAAATTTTTTTAAATATGACTTTACCAATACTACCAGAAAAAACTATTGAACGACTTAGTAAATATCGCAGATGCTTGCGGATATTAATTAACGAAAAAAAAACACATGTGTATTCACATGAGCTTGCAAAAATGCTTAATATTACTCCTGTTCAGGTTAGAAGAGACATCATGCTTATCGGACATTCGGGAACACTTAGAAAAGGATATGATGTAAAAAAATTAAACGACTTGTTAGGGAAAATCATTGGTTCAACTGACGATATTAATATTGCAATTATTGGATTAGGCAACCTCGGCAAAGCAATTATGGATTACATTCAAGGAAAAAGCATGAAACTATCTGTACACGCAGCTTTTGATGTGAACCCCGAAAAAATAAACAGACTTTACAAAGGGATTCCTTGCTTTCACATAAATGATCTTGAAGAAAAAGCAAAACAATTAAAAATAAGTCTTGTAGTTATTACCACTCCAGCTGATGCTGTACAAGAAATAACAGATAAATTAATAATAGCAGGAATTAAAGGAGTTTTAAATTATACAACAAGTCCGCTTCACATGCCGGCAAATATTTATCTCGAAGAATATGATATGATTACTTCGCTTGAGAAAGTAGCATATTTTGTTAAATCGCAAAAATGACAGAGCTATGGAAATACATTATGGCTTTACGAATACGGAACATATAAAAAATGCAGTTGTAACTACAGGCTCATTTGATGGTGTTCATATTGGGCATAGAGTGATAATAGACAATATTGCTAACTTGGCAAAAGAAAAAAATGGAGATTCAGTATTAATTACTTTTTGGCCACACCCACGCAAAGTATTATATCCTGATACCATTGGAAAAGAGTTGCAACTTATAAATACTCAAAGAGAAAAAATTGCATTGCTTTCTTCAACAAAACTAGACCATTTAATTATAGTTCCATTTACTTTGGAGTTTGCTAAAATTTCTTCTTATGAATTTGTGGTAAATTATTTATTGGAAAAAATTCATGCAAGTATTATTGTAGTTGGATTTAATCATCATTTTGGACATAATAGAGAAGGAAGTTATGAAATGTTGCACGAACTTAGTAAGAAGATGAATTTTACTGTGCAAGAAATACCTGAGCAAGTTATTCAAAATGAAACAGTTAGCTCAACAAAAATTAGACAGGCAATAATGAGCGGAAACTTGCAAAAAGCGAGTGCTTACCTTTATTCCATTTATTATGTGGCCGGTCCTATACTTAATTGTAATGAATTGAGCTTTTCACAATATACACATTGCAGGGTTAAAATTGAAGAAGAAGAAAAAATAATACCACCCGAAGGATATTATGTTGGATATGTGCATTTTAAAGAAAGAAAAGTAAAAGTGTTGATAGTCGTTATACGAAATAACAATTACGAACTTAATAAGCACGGCAAAGCTGTTTATATGATTCAGCTTAAAAATTTTCAACCAATGACAAAAAGTTCGGAAGATATTGTTGAAGTTTATTTTCACAAAAGATTATCCGCAGAATATCCAGAGTATATTGAAGATATTGACCAAAAAAGTATTGAAAAATATTTGAACGAAATAAATGAGTTAATTTATTAACTATTGCTACTTATGTCAGGTACGCCTAAGGTAAGCATTACATTTTTAGGCACAGGCACATCAACAGGTGTACCTGTGATAGGTTGTAATTGTCCGGTATGTACTTCGGCAGACAAAAGAGATATTAGGCTTAGAACGGCAGCAGCTATTAAAGTAAATGATAAAATTCTGATAATAGATACTGGTCCTGATTTTAGGCAGCAAATGCTAACAGCAAAAATCCAATATATTGATGCAGTTTTACTAACTCATTCGCACAGAGATCATATTGCAGGTTTAGATGATATTAGAGCATTGAACTATGTTCATAATAAAGTGATAGATTTTTATGGAAACTCACAAACTATTGAAGAAGTGAAATCTTGTTTTCCTTATCTTAGCGGACAACATTTTTTCGGTTCTCCTCAAGTTGAACTTAAAGTTTTTAAGAACGAAGCTTTTGAAATACACGGTATTCCAATAATTCCGATTAAGGTTATGCACAATAATATGGAAGTTTACGGTTTTAGAATTTACGACTTAACATACATTACAGATGCAAACAAGATTGAAGAGAGTGAGATAGAAAAAATTCGAGGCTCAAAATTGATAGTATTGAATGCTTTGAGAAAATCCAGACATATATCTCATTTTTCATTACAAGAAGCTGTTGACATAATCGAAAACCTTAAGCCCGAACAAGCATTTCTGACTCATACAAGTCATTTTATCGGACTTCATAGTGAGATTGATAAAATTATCCCTTCATATATAAAAATGGCTTGGGACGGCTTGACAGTAACGATATAAATATATTTGGATTGCTAAGTTCAGAGATTATAGATTTTAATTTTAAATTAATGTTATTACTTTTGCAATAAAAAAATTATGAGCGACCCAATCAAACATGAGTGTGGAATTGCGCTATTGAGATTATTAAAACCTCTTGAATATTATCACAAAAAATATGGCACTTCCTTATACGGAATTGAAAAAATGTCTCTTTTACTTGAAAAACAACATAATAGAGGGCAAGATGGAGCAGGCTTGGTTTGCTTGAAATTAGACACACCGCCGGGAAAAAAGTATTTTCAATGGGAAAAATCAAATTCGCCGACAGCAATAAAGGATATTTTCCAAAATGTTTATAAAGATATAAAATCAAAATCTACTAATTCGCTTAAAAAGTCATTTGACATAAATTATTTGAAAGATGAAATTAGATTTGTTGGAGAAGTATTTCTTGGACATTTACGCTATGGCACATTTGGACAGAATCAAATAGAATTTGTTCACCCAATTATCAGAAAAAACAATTGGAAATCAAAAAGTATTGCTTTGGCGGGCAATTTTAATCTAACAAATGTTGACTATTTGTTCGAAAAGTTGGTAAGCTACGGAGAGCATCCTGTGCAAACTTCAGATACTGTTACAATTATTGAAAAAATTGGATATTTTCTTGATAAAGAGCATGATGCTTTGTGGCAAAAGCATGTAGATGAAAATATGAGTAAAATTGAAGCAACCGAAATAGCAGGCAAAGAGATTGATTATGTTAAAGTTATGCGAAAATCAGCTAAATATTGGGACGGAGCTTATGTTATTTCTGGTGTTTTTGGAAATGGTACTGCATTTGTAATGCGAGACCCTGCTGGCATTCGACCTGCATATTTTTATGTGAACGATGAGGTTTTTGTTACTGCTTCCGAACGACCTGCAATTCAAACCGCTTTCAATGCACATTTAAGCGATATTCAAGAGCTTGAACCGGGTGCAATTATCATTATCAATCAATTTGGAACAATAAAAAAGGATTATGTAAAACCACAAGTGAAAAGAACAAGCTGTAGTTTTGAAAGAATTTATTTTTCTCGAGGTACTGATGCCGATATATACAATGAGAGAAAATCTTTAGGAAGAGCACTTTGTCCCAAAATTTTGTCCGAAATCAATAATGATTTTGAAAATACTGTGTTTTCTTTTATTCCCAATACTGCAACTGTAGCATTTATGGGACTTAGAGAAGCATTGTTTACGCATCTTAACGATTTGAAAAAAAATATAGCTTTAAAATATAAAAAAGGAGAAGTATCTGAAGAAGAATTTGAAAACTTTTTTAGAATACAGCCCCGAATTGAGACAATTGCAGTTAAAGATGTGAAATTGAGAACTTTCATTACTCAGGATATTGAAAGAGATGACTTGGTTGCCCATGTTTATGATGTAACTTACGGAATTATTAAAGATCAAATTGATACTTTGGTTGTTATTGACGACTCAATTGTTAGAGGAACAACATTAAAGCAAAGTATTATTAGAATTTTGGACAGACTTAATCCCAAGAAAATAATAGTAGCTTCTTCTGCTCCACAAATCAGGTATCCTGATTGTTATGGAATAGACATGACTAAGCTATCCGATTTTATAGCTTTTCGTGCAGCAATAGAGCTTTTGTATGAAACAAAACAACAAAATATTATAAACGAGGTGTATGCTAAGTGCAAATCTCAAATTAATTTGCCAGCCGAACAAATGCTTAATCATGTGAAATTGTTATACAAACAGGTTTCAACGGAGCAAATATCCAATAAAATATCGCAAATGCTTAAATCAAAAGATGTTAGAGCAGAAGTGCAAGTGATTTATCAAACAATTGAAGATTTGCACCTTGCTTGTCCCGAAAATAATGGTGATTGGTATTTTACAGGAAATTATCCTACTCCCGGAGGCAATAAAATTGTAACCCAATCATTTATAAATTTTATTGAAAACAGAAACGAAAGAGCTTATGGTTTTTAGCAGTATCGTTTTTTTATTATATTTTCTTCCGGCTTTTTTAATTACTTATTACTTTGCCGACAAAAAATATAAAAACATTGTAATACTTGTTTTTAGTATCTTTTTTTATAGTTGGGGAGCACCAAAATTTATTTTTGTAATACTTGGCACAACATTTCTTGATTTTCATTTAGTAAAATGGATGTCTCAAACCAAAAAACGCTTGCATCGACAACTGATGCTGGCATTGTCTGTATCTGTAAACTTAGGCTTGCTTTTTTATTTTAAATACTCTAATTTTTTCATAGAAAACATTAATGCTGTATTATCGATTTTTGGAGATAATCATATTCAATGGACTAAATTGGTGTTGCCGATAGGAATTTCTTTTTACACTTTTGAAACAATTACTTATGTAGTTGATGTTTACAGACGGGTGCATAAGCCTTTGAAAAACTTTTGGGATTATCAGTTGTATATAATTCTATTTCCTAAGCTAATTGCCGGACCCATAATTCGATATCACGATTTAGCTGACCAAATTACTGACCGTACGCATAATGATACTGTTGATAATCGGCTAATAGGTTTTTATCGTTTTGTAATTGGGCTTGCAAAAAAAGTTCTTATAGCTAATCACATGGGTTTTCAAGCTGATGCTATTTTTGCAATGAACTATTCGGACATTGACACATATACTGCTTGGATTGGAATATTAGCTTACACTTTCCAGATTTATTTCGACTTTTCGGGTTACTCTGATATGGCAATCGGCATAGCCAAAATGATTGGTTTTAAATTCCCTGAAAATTTTAACAATCCTTATGTTTCAAGAAGCATTACCGAATTTTGGCGTCGTTGGCATATTACTCTTGGTGCATGGATGAGAAATTATTTATACATTCCGCTTGGAGGAAACAGAGTTTCTACAAAAAGAAGATTGTATTTCAATCTTTGGTTTGTGTTTCTTGCATCGGGTTTGTGGCATGGAGCATCGTGGAGTTTTATTGTTTGGGGAGCTTATCACGGTTTGTTTTTGGTTTTGGAAAGAAGTTTTTTGCATAAAGTATATGATAAAATTGGAAAATTGCCAAGTACAATAATTACATTTTTTATAGTAATGATTGGTTGGGTATTTTTTAGGGTAGAAAAAATAGCAGATGCCATTGTTTATTTAAAACGCTTGTTTGCGTTCAATTTTCAAAATTCATTGTCATTCGATTCTGAGTTTTACACATTTTTAATAATTGCGTTTTTCTTTGCTTTCTTCACCTATTTCAATAAAGGACAAAAAATACAAGATATAATTTATTTTAACAAATATACCAATAAAAAGCACTTTGCCGTATTTGCTATATCTGCATTACTTTTAGTGTTGTGTGTCAGCTCCATTACAGCTTTTGATTTTAATCCGTTTATATATTTTAGATTTTAACCATGAAAAATAAATTTATCAAAATAAGAGAGCTGCTATTTTTTGTAATGTTAATTATGCTGATTGCTCCAGTCTTTCAGGCTAAATTTAATATTGTCGAGCTGTCTCCTTTAAAAGGAGCAATAACAGAACCCGTAGAAAATTACATTAATGTTAAAGATTGGTTTTCGGGTGTTTATCAAGAACAAAAAGAAAAATATCTTAATGAAACCTTTGGATTTAGAAGTTTTTTTATAAGACTTAATAATCAACTTGCATTTAACTTATTTAATAAAGCTAAGGCAAATGGAGTAATTGTTGGCAAAAAAAATTATCTTTTTGAAGAAAACTACATTAAAGCATATTATGGTACTGATTTTATGGGTTATGACAGTATTAACCATAAAATGCAACAGCTGAAATATATACAAGATACATTGGCAAAACTCGACAAAAATTTAATTTTAGTGTTTGCAGCGGGCAAAGGTTCTTTTTATCCCGAATATTTTCCCGAAAAATATAAAACAGAAAAAAAGCAAACTAATTATGAAACTTATGTTGAATTAGCCCAAAAAATGGGTGTTTCTTATATTGATTTTAATAAGTATTTTGTAGAAAATAAAAACAAATTGCAATATCCTTTATATCCTCAATATGGTATTCATTGGAGTTATTACGGCATGTGTCTGGCAGCAGATTCAATCATTCGATTTATTGAAAACATTCGAGATATAGATATGATAAATTTATATTGGAATGAAATTAGTATTTCTGAGCCTAATGAAGATGATTACGATATTGCTTATGGAATGAATCTTTTATTTGGGCTAAAATCTTTTCCCATGGCATATCCTAATGTCCAATTTCAATCAGATTCAGGAAAGACAAAACCTTCATTATTAGTTGTTTCTGACAGTTATTATTGGGGTTTGTTCAATATTGGAATATCAAATGCTTTTACAAATAGTCATTTTTGGTTCTATAATCAACAAATTTATCCCGATAGCTATTATTCGCCTATTGAAACAAGTCAAATTAATTTAAAAGATGAAATTGCAAAACATGATGTTATTATAATTATGGCAACAGAAGCTAATTTGCCCAATTTTGGCTGGGGATTTATTGAAAATACTTATGATTGTTTTCACGAGAAACAAAAACATTTGATGAGTGATTCGGAATTTCAAACCAAAATAACAAATCTTCGCAATTATATAAAGACAGATAAAAAGTGGATGGAAGATATTGAAAAAAAAGCCATACTTAACAATATAAGTGTTGATTCGATGATAACATTAGATGCCATTTGGCAAATCAAAAATGAAAAGTAAAAGTTTGTTAATGTTTTTTCGACTAACTAATTCTTTGATGCTCAAATGAATGTGCATGTTGCGACATAAAGACTTTCATATTTAGCTAATACCCTATTTGTTCTAATTCTTGTTTATTGTAACTGATTTAATTAAATAATGCAAAAAACTTGCATTTGCTCATGTTTTGTGTTATATTTGTACTTTTTAAGCATATTATATGACTAAACTTTATATCAAATCTTGTTTTGTTTATATTCTATGTTTCCTAATGATTGGTTTTATTGCTTGTTTATTGCATTGTTCACATTGTTTTGATACTAAAAGTAATATTAACAAAATAATATATTAAGTTATGAAAAAACTAATTTTTCTAATTGTTATTGTAGTTAGTAGCTTATTGCATGCTCAAACTGAATTTGCTCCGATTGGGGCGGAGTGGTATTTTAGCAATGGGTACTTTGCTGATGATGACCCAATAACTTTTTCTTACATCAAAACAGTTAGAGATACTGTTATTGATAACAAATATTGTACTATTATTCACTTGTATAACAATAACGGACAGGATTTTGTAACAGACTTGATATTGCATGAGTATCAAGGGAAAGTCTATTTTTTTGAATCCAATGAGTTCAAATTATTTTTTGATTACAATATCAATGTTGGTGACACACTTACTTATAGAGTACCTATAAATGCACCAAATTTCCAATCTAATTGTGGTCATAGTGAAGTTGATACTAGCAGGGTGTTTTATGCTTATATTAATGATATAACTACCTTAGAAATTGACGGTTTTGAACTATTGGAATTTCATACAACAATCATTATACCTGAAGATTATGATGGCACTTATGAATTTTGGGAACTTGGAACATTTACTCAGCGAATTGGCGCACCGCAGGGTCTTTTCGGAAAATCAGCAACAGAACTACTAGGAGGTTATCCCGGTTATTATAGGTGCTATGAAGATGATGAAATATTTATCAATTTTTTTTCATCTTCTCCCTGCAATTATACAACAGTAAATATAACAAAGCCTATTATTGAGAACAATTCGCTTGTATTCTATCCAAATCCTGTTATAGACAGACTTAAAATAAGTTTATTAAACAAAGAATATTGTTTGGTGGAACTTTTTGATATTAACGGAAAAGCAACTATATCAAGTCATGTTGAAGGATTAGAAGAGGTAGAACTTGATATGTCAGATTGTTCATCAGGTTTGTATATATTAAAAGTGAGTGGTAAAACTACATGCATTTATGAAAAAATAATCAAATTGTAAAAATCAAAAAAATTATGAAGATTAATAAAAATAACCAATGAAAAACTGAGCAAGAATTGAATTTTTTTAAACTTTGTTTGCTCGATTATTAAAAAAGGAAACTATGAATAAAAATGATAGTTAAATAAAAAAGGCTTTTTGTAATAATAACACTCTTAAATCAGGTATCTACGCTTATCTGCTTAAAGTTGATGGCAGAGTGAGCGAAATCAAATGTATGATTTTAACAAAATAAATATAAAGCTATGAAAACAAAAATATTTCTTTTTTATATTATCCTTTGCTTTACTTGGCAAGTAAAAGCACAAATAGGAAACAATAACACGATTGTCAATGATCATAGTGAATGGTCAATATTAGGAATTATTGTCTGTCCCGGATGTCCTGTTTGGACACAATATGTTTATTTTGATGGAGATTCAGTTGTTGCTGAGCATTCTTATAAAAAAGTATTTTCATGTGACGACAAATTACACGAAAACATCAAATATGAAGGATTAATCAGAGAACAAAACCAAAAAACATATTTTATTTCTGCTAATTCCGAAACGGAATATTTATTGTATGATTTTTCATTAGAAGAGGGTATGATTTTTAATTATATAGAGATACCTGAATATCCTGTATCACTATATGTTAAAAAAGTTGATTTTGTAGAAATTGGTGGTGTTCAATTAAAACAAATTCAATTGACAGAACCTCCTCCTTATGACTATTTTGTACGTGCAACATGGATAGAAAATATAGGTAGTTTGTACGGATTATTTTATCCATGTGGTATGCTAAAGACCGGTAGTCTTAGAGAATTATTATGTTATTTTCAAAATGACGAATTGGTTTACAAAAATCCTGTCTATTCAGAATGTTATTATGATAATCTCACTTCTGTACAAACAGTGGTAATTGATGATTGTTATATTTATCCTAATCCTTTTAAAAATATTGTATTTATTTCTACAAACAATGTAGGATATGTTGAAATTTTTGATGTTTTGGGAAAGACTGTTTATTATTCGGAAATAAATATTGGAATTAATGAAATTTCAACATCTTATTTTCTTAAGGGCATATATTTCATTAAAATACATCAAAAAGATAATAGTATAAACAGTTTTAAAATTATTAAGTTATGAAAAAACTAATTTTTCTAATTTTTATTGTACTTAGTAACTTATTGCATGCCCAAAGTGAATTTGCTCCAATTGGGGCGGAGTGGTATTATTCTGAGCCTTACAGTTTAACTTCTATGCCATCGGAGCAAAATTACATATTGTTTAGGGTAGTTGGCGATACCATCATTAACGAAATGAACTCCAAAAAAATTGAACTGCTTTTCAATGGAACAACAGCCCTATGTGTTGAGTTTATTGCACAGATTGACGATACGATTTATTATTTTAACACTAACACTCAGCAGTTTCAAGTTCTTTATAATTTTTCAGCAAATATTGGTGAAATTATAACTGTTCACCATCAACACTTTATTCCAAATTGTGGGACTTTATTTAATTTAATTGATTCAGTTCCAAACTTCCAATACAAAATAGTAAATATTGACAGTATATTTATCTCCGAAAGATGGCTTAAAAGACAAACTGTTGAAATGTTAAATTTTGATGATTATTGGGGTTTTGGTTTTCCAAATGGACAATTTGCTTACATTCTTGAAGGAATAGGAAGTCTTACATATTTTTTTGGCAGAGCTAATGCAATTATACCTGAAATGTCAGCACCAATGTTGAGATGTTATTCTGATAATATCATTGAATATAAAAACGAAGAATGGATACATGATTGTTTTTATGTAACAAATTTAGCTAAAAATAATTTTGAGTCAAATGATATTTATGTTTATCCAACAATTTTTTCAGATGAAATATTTTTTAAATATAACATAAAACCAATAAATCAAGTAATAGAGATATTAGATTCAAATGGAAATGAAATAATAAAAGTAGAAGGAGAAATATCTAATATTAATACAACAGCACTTGCAAAAGGTATTTATTTCATTAAAATACATCAAAAAGATAATAGTATAAACAATTTTAAAATTATAAAGTTATGAAAAAATTAATTTTTATTTTTATTGCAGCAAGTGTTTTTAGTAATTTCTTTTTATCGAAAGAAGTTGTTGCACAATCTTGTGGTATTGACAGTATTTATATCATACCTGAAAATCCAACAGAATTTGATTCAATACAAGTTGTTTACATTGCTACATTTATTTCTGGTCCGGTATATGCTTTTTCAATGGATATTCAGGAGGAAGGTAAGGATATTAAAATATTTGCTAAATATTGTCGAGGGGGAGCACAAGTTATAATTACAATATCCGATACATTGAATATTGGAATTTATAAAGATGGGAAATATAATTTAATTTATGATGCTGAAGATTATTCATGCTGGGTTGATGCAGATACAACTCTTTATGGCTCTTGTGTTGGTTATTCATTATCATTTGTAGTAGGGTCGGGAGCTGGAATAGATGAAGTTACGCTTGACAATTCTTTTTCCTTATATCCCAATCCCGCAGATAATGAATTTGTGCTTGAAAGTAAAATGTTTGACACTGAGGATATAAGCATTGAAATATATAGTATTTGTGGTAAAAGATTTTTTCCAAACTATTATCATAATATTTCAAATGCTTCAATCAATGTACATGTGAATGAACTTTCTCAAGGAATGTATTATATACGGGTGTTGAGAAACAAAGAAGTTATTGGATTAAAAAAATGGATTAAAATGGGTTAATTTCATTGTGCAAGCATACTTTACCTTATTGCTGTTTTTGGTCAGTATAATTGTTTTTGGCATAAAAAGCCCAAAATATTGCGTAATTGAACAAATATGCTAAGTTTATTACATTTGCTAACAGAAATGGAAATGATTTATGGCTTTTAGTACTCTATTGTGTATTCTGCAAGGCTGAAAGCAGGGCAATATAAAGAGTCGGTATAAATATTAGTTTGTTTGTCTTTTTTTACATTTCTGACAAAGTGTATGTTCATATTTCCGTAAAACTTACAAACAATGGTAGTATCAAACATTTCGCCTATACCTTGATAAGGTGTTTTTGAGCAGCAATCGGCACACATTTCATCTGCATTAGTAAAATAGAATATAATCAAGTCGTTTTCATCGTATGGATATTTGTTTATTAGTCGCACTTGAATGTAGCCAGAAGAATATAGTTCGAGATTTTGTTCATAAAAGGATTGATTATCAAATACATTTGCCGAAAATTCAATTTGCTTTGAAAAATAATCGTCTTTGTGTGCAATAAGTTTGTATGAGTCGCTTTTTTCTTTTGGTATATTCATTTCATAGTATCCATCTGGGTTTGAAGTAGTTTTAGCAATTTGCCTAAACCCTGATGAATATACCCCCGAAGCAATTCCTTTGGCAAACAGAGTAACATTTACTTTGTCAATATCAGATTGGTCGGATTTGTCAAAAACATACCCGTTTATTTTTATATAATCTGTTTTTTTACATGATGTAAACAGCACTAACACAATTAAAAATAAGCGGATATAATATTTCATTGTTTTAATATAATTTTTGAAATTTCTGAGGATTATATTCGTGCATCATAGTGTAAACGGCATCAAACACATTTTCTGCATTAGGATTAGAAAAATAGTCGCCATCGGTGCTATAAGCAGGTCGGTGAGGCATTGCAGTTAAGCATTTAGGATTGGCATCAAGTAAGAAATATCCTTTTTGAACTTCCAAAACTTGGTGCATCATAAATGCAGTTGCTCCGCCCGGCACATCTTCATCGAAAAATAGAATTTTGTTAGTTTTTTTGAGTGAATCATAAATAATATGATCAATATCAAAAGGAAGCAATGTTTGAACATCAATCAACTCAACGCTAATTCCAAACTCTTCAATTTGTGGCATAGCTTCTTCGGCAATTTTTACGCATGAACCGTAAGTAACAATGGTAATGTCGGTACCTTCTTTCAAAATCTCAGGTTTCCCCAAAGGTACTGTATAATTGCCTATGTTTGAAGGTTTGCGTTCTCTGATACGATATCCGTTCAAAGGTTCAATAATTAGTGCTGGGTCGTCAGATTGCATCATGGTGTTGTAAAAACCTGCTGCTTGCGTCATATTTCTGGGAACTAGCACATACATCCCTCTAATTGCATTGATTACCATACTCAAAGCAGAGCCTGAATGCCAAACTCCTTCTAATCTATGCCCTCTTGTTGCAATGATGGCAGGTGCTTTTTGAAATCCTTTTGTACGGTATCTGAGAGTAGCCAAATCATCGCTCAACAATTCAAGTCCGTACAATAAATAATCAAAATACTGTATTTCGGCAATTGGTCGCAATCCTCTCATCGCCATGCCTATAGCTTGTCCAACTATGGTTGCTTCACGAATGCCGGTATCAAAAACTCTGTTTTTACCATATTTTTCTTGAAGTCCTTCCCATGTTTGATTAACACCTCCAATTTGTCCGACATCTTCTCCAAAAGCAACTGCTTCGGGATATTTTGAGAATAGAACATCAAAATTATCTCTGATAATTTCTCTGCCCGGCACTAAGGGTGCATCTTTATCATATTCAACAGCAATTTCTTTAACATTGAGTGCCGAAAATTTTGTTTCGCTATACAAATGCGAGCTATATTTTTCATATCCGTCTTTGTTTGCTTCGGCAATCCATTGCATAACATTATCTTTCATTGGTTTATCATACGAGCATGTGTGGCAGAAATAACGAAGTATTTTTTTTGCAGACGATATTACATCTTTTCTGATGGGTTCGGCAATTCTATTTAATTCGTTAATAACTTCTTCCACTCTGGCTATCTTTTCACAATGGCAATCGGATATTTGAACTATATCCGTCAAGCTTTGCTTCATTTGAGATATAGGTTTTTGAAAATTGCTCCATGCTGCTTTTTGAGCGTGTTTAACAGCAATATCTGCATCATTTTCTATTTTGCTCAATTCTTCTTCATCAGCGATATTGTTTTCCAATATCCATTTTCTCATCTTAGTAATGCCGTCATATTCTTTTTCCCATTCAAGTCTTTCTTGTGATTTATATCGCTCGTGTGAACCCGAAGTGCTGTGTCCTTGTGGTTGTGTACATTCGGTAATATGAAACAAAACAGGAATATGTTCATTTCTGCATTTTTCAATGCCTTCTTGATAGATTTGAATTAAATTTTCGTAATCCCAAGCTTTGGCTTTATAAATTAATATTCCATTTGGACTATTTTTGGTATGTTGAAAACCCGATAATGCTTCAGAAATACTGTCTTTTACGGTTTGTAAGTCTCTTGTAACCGAAATGCCGTATCCATCATCCCAAACGGAAATAGCAAGAGGAACTTTAAGAACGGCAGCAGCATTCATGGTTTCAAAGAAATGCCCTTCGGAAGTTGAGGCATCTCCGATTGTTCCAAATGCAACTTCATTTCCTTTTACAGAAAACTGTGTAAGTTGGTCTAAATTTCGATTTTCTCTAAATAGCTTTGAAGTGAGTGCAAGTCCAAGCAAGCGAGGCATTTGTCCGGCAGTAGGCGAAATATCAGCTGAAATGTTTTTTAAATCTGATAAATTTAACCAATTGCCATCTTTATCAAGCGTATGAGAGGCAAAGTGATTGTTCATAAGCCTTCCGCTATTTGCAGGATTGAAGTTGGTATCGGTATCTCCGTATAATTGTGCAAAAAATTCTTCAAGAGAAAAAAGACCGGCAGCCATCATAAATGTTTGGTCTCTATAATATCCCGAACGCCAGTCTCCTTTTTGAAAAACTTTTGCCATTGCTAATTGCGGAATTTCTTTGCCGTCTCCAAATATTCCAAATTTGGCTTTCCCGGTCAATACTTCTTTGCGTCCCAAAATACTTGCTTTTCTGCTTTGCACAGCAATTGAATAGTCAGATAAAACTTCTTGTTTATCAAGTAGTTGTTTGTTATTTTTAGAATTACTCATTGAAATACTCTTTTATTTAAATTAAAGTATAAAATTACAACTTTTTGGTTAAATGATAAAATGTTGTTGTTTTTGCATTATTTTTATGTGCTATCGCATGTTCAAATAGTTTTACCCAAAGAGTATAAAAATTAAGTTTTTTTATAAGCTATTTTCATAATTAAACTACAAATTCATAAAAGTTAATACTTTTGCTAAGTGTAGGATAAATGAGATTAACTAATGGATATTTCAAAAAGTTTAAAAGTTCAATTATGAACAAACGCATCGTCATTTTTTTCTGTTTGTTGTTATCATTAAAGTTATATAGCCAAAGCGAACAAAATATAGATTCTTTGGTGAATTGCAAAGCAAGAAAGCAAATTGTTACAATTGGCTTGGCTGGAACTTATGCAACTGCTATGACTGGACTGTATCAGTTGTGGTATGCTGATTATCCACAAAGCAAGTTTCATTTTTTTAATGATAACAAAGAGTGGTTGCAAATGGACAAAGCAGGACACATGTTTACTTCATATATGCTTGGAAGTGTGGGGCATCAATTGTTAAACTATGCTTGCACAAATGAAAAAAAATCAATTTTTATTGGGGGCAGTGTTGGATTAATATTTTTGACAACTATTGAGATTTTTGATGGATTTTCGGCAGAGTGGGGAGCTTCGTGGGGTGATGTTATCGCAAATACTTTGGGATATGGATTATTTGTGGGGCAGCAGTATTTTTTTGATGAGCAAATTATAAAATATAAATTTTCTTTTTCTCCTTCGCTTTATGCAAAATACAGACCTGAACTTTTAGGTAAAAACACTTATACTCAACTACTTAAAGATTATAATGCTCAAACATATTGGTTTTCTTTTCATCCTGAAATTTTTTCTAGTAAAAAGTCAGAAAACATAATTCCTGATTGGATAAACATTTCATTGGGTTATAGTGCAGATGGCATGTTAGGCGGCTTTGAAAATCCAAAAAACTTTTCATCTTTTGAAAGGCAACGACAGTATTATGTTTCCTTAGATATTGATTATAACAAAATTAAAACTAATTCAAAATTTTTACAAAAAGTGTTCTATCTTGCTAATTTTACTAAGTTTCCTTTTCCTGCTTTGTGTTTTAGCGAAAAAAGTGGCTTAAGACTTATTCCTCTATATTTTTAGCTAATCCAATTCTTGGTAATTGAGCCAATACAGTAATGTTACAAATGCTGTTGTAATCATAGTTAACATTGTAGAAACAATAATTAAGAATAATACTTTAGATGTAAAATAAATCCAAAATCCTTGTTTTTTATTGTGCCACATCTGTAATGCTCCGAAAAATGTCATTATTGTTATTAATAACAATATAATAATTATAAAAACTTCAGAGCCTTGAGGTAAATTAAGTTTACTTATTAGAGTGGCAGTAGAAATGATGATAGATGGTTTACTAAATAAAATAGAAGTGTATGATACAAAACTAGATCCACTTACAAAAAGGGTCATTAAGCATAAAAATGTTAACAATGCAGGTCTTCTTTGCAAAGAGATTTCTTTCTGTTCGTTGTATTGCAAGTAACCAGATTCCATTCCTTAATTTTTGTATTATAATAAGGCTTGCAAAAATACAAAAATAATTCTCGAATAACAAAAATATTTTAATGAGTCAAATTAAAATTAATAGTATAAAGCAATTAGGAGTGTTTCTATTTTTTGTTTTAATTCTGATGTATTTATTGAATGTCCATTTATTATGAATGCAAAAGTGATTAAATCTCCATTTTTGTTCGTAATATACCCTGCTATGCTTCGGATATTTGACATGCTTCCGGTTTTTGCTCGTATATTATTTTCAGCAATGCTTTTTTTAAACCAATTGCTTAAAGTTCCGGTTTTACCAGCAATAGAAAGACTATTATAGAAATTTTGGAAATAATCTCGTTTTGAAATAATTGTTAAATAGTTTGTTAGAAAATCAGTTGTAAGCAAATTTTTACGACTTAAACCGCTTCCATCTTCAATTTGTATTTTTGAAACATCTATTCCGACTGATTTCCATATTTCTGTGATACTTTCACTCGCACTTTTATAATCAGTTTGTTGTTTGTGTAAATATGCAATACTTCTAAAAACAGCCTCACTACTCATGTTGTGACTGTTTGTGTTAATTAATTCAATAATTTTATGAATATGCGGAGACAAATGAGTATAAAAACTTGTATAGTTAATCGTATCTGAAGAGTATTTTACTTTAATATTGCCATTAATTTGTATTTCTTTGTGATTAAGGAATTTCATTAAGAAATATCCATAACTGGCAGCTGGATTTGGATTTGCTCCATAAATAGTAAACTCTTTTCTTTCGCTCGGAATTGTTCCAATTATAACATATTTTGATTGCAAAGGAGAACTAAAAATATATGCGTTGTCGCCTGAGTTTTTGGGTCCACTTGTTAGTATGTTTATATATTCAATTGAATCAGGATGAAAGTCAGTATAAATTATTTGTGTAGGTGAGCCAATAGTTTGTCCTGATTGAAAAGTAATTTTGATTCTGTTTTCATTGATATTTAAACTGCTAACACCTGAGCCATAGTAATTTCCAACATCTTCCCAAAGATAGCCCGGGGGTTGCAGAGTATATCCAAAAAGCGAAGCATCTGCAATGATGTTGCCGTTTATATTTGATATTTGTAATTGTTTGAGCTTATTATATACTTTTGTAAATACACTATCAATAGTAGTTTCTTTTCCAAAATAAGTATTTCCTAATGTAGGGTCGCCGTATCCTTTAATAAGTATGTCTCCATCTAAAACTCCATTTTTATTTATCTTTCCTTTATAGCCAAATACTGTTTTAAACCTGAAATTTTTGGAAATTTCTAAGATTGTCCCTGTTGTTAAAATTTTTAATGTAGAAGCAGGAACAAGCCTTAGTTGTTCGTTATGTGATGCTATGACGCTATCCTGTGTAATGTTGTAAGCAGAAAATGCCCAACTTGCACCATCTAAATCTTTACTTTTTTTCCATTTCTCAAGCTCTAATTCAATTTTTTGATGTTTGTTGTCTTTAACATAGCAATATGAAGTTGCAAAAACGAATGTAATAAGCAATACACTTATTTTCAATAATCTAAATGGCATAAATAATCTGTTAGTTGTAAATAATTTACAAAGTTTAAAAAAAGTTTCTACATTTGTATTAATTAAAGTAGGATATGACAGAAAAAATAGTAGAACTAAGTTTGATTGATTTAACGGAATTTTTTGGTGTAAACGAAACTAACTTCACTTTATTAAAAAAAATATTTCCAAAAATCAAATTGGTTTTAAGGGGAGATATGTTGAAAATGATAGGAGAGAAAAAAGAAATTGAATATTTTGAGGAAAAGTTTGATTTAATGTTCAAACATTATGAAATATTCGGAAAAATTACAGAAGATGATGTTCTTGCCATAGTTGAAAATGGCGAACAAATTCCGACACTTGCAGCTAATTCGATTAATCAAGATGTTATTCTATATGGCAGGAGTGGACAAGTCATAAGTGCAATAACAAAAAATCAAAAGAAACTAGTTCAAAGTATTGATAAAAATGATATTGTTTTTGCCATAGGACCGGCAGGAACCGGAAAAACATATACAGCAGTAGCATTGGCAGTTAAAGCATTGAAATTAAGACAAGTCAAAAGAATAGTTTTAACACGCCCAGCAGTTGAAGCAGGTGAAAATCTCGGTTTTTTGCCGGGAGATTTAAAAGATAAATTAGATCCTTATTTACAACCTCTTTATGATGCACTTAGAGATATGTTGCCTACTGCCAAACTTCTTTCGTTTATTAATGATGGCACAATTGAAATAGCACCACTTGCTTTTATGAGAGGTAGAACTCTTGATAATGCTTTTGTGATATTAGACGAGGCTCAAAATGCAAGCAAATCGCAAATGAAAATGTTTCTTACCCGTATGGGTAAAAATGCAAAATTTATTGTAACGGGTGATATAACACAAATTGATTTGCCAACGAAACAAATTTCAGGACTTATTCATGCCTCGCATATATTACAAAATATTGAAGGGATTGATTTTGTTAAACTTGAAGAATGTGATGTCGTCAGGCACAAACTTGTTGTTAATATTTTATCAGCGTATGCCAAAAATGCAGGTGTATAAAAGAAAACTTTAAGCTTGTTATAAATCTTTCAGTACATTTTCTATAAATAACAGAAGTTCATCTCTTCCACTTTTATTTAAAGAAGAAGTGATAAAAAACGGTGGCATGTATTCAAAATATTTTAAAATTTCAGATGTGTAAACAGCTTGATTATCAGCTAATTGTTTTTTTGAAAGTTTATCTGTTTTTGTAAATACTATAGCAAAAGGAATTCCAATTTCTCCAAGATATGTAATAAACTGAATGTCAGAAGCTAAAGGTGCATGTCTTGAATCAATTAAAACAAATGTACATGTTAATGAAGTTCGCTTTTTAAAATATTCAGAAATCATTACTTGAAACTCTTTTCTTTGCACTTTTGATAGTTTTGCATAGCCATAGCCGGGCATGTCCACAAGTATCCATTGTTCGTTAATATTAAAAAAATTTAATGTCCGAGTTTTGCCGGGGGTGGAACTTACTTTAGCAAGTAACTTTTTGTTTGTAAGTAAGTTAATTAAAGAAGATTTTCCAACATTTGATCGTCCAATAAATGCAAATTCAGGTAGTGTTGATTTGGGAAATTGCTTGTTAGAAACAGCACTGATAATAAACTTAGTAGAGTCTATTTTCATTTTTTCTCATTCAAATAAGAAGATATATGTCTGTTTTTCTTTGTTAGATAAATATCTTCAATATTGATTAAAATACCTATTTCTTCAACTTCGCCAAATTCAGGATTTAATACAGCTCCAAAGGTTTTCATTGTTGGTGATAAGTTCATGTACGCATTTATAAGTGGTGGAACTTGTTCGTTTCTCATACGAACTTGTTTGAGCAATTTTTTATAATTATCTTCAAATTTGGCTTCATTAAATATTGCATCAAGTTCTTCAATATTTTTAGTAATTTTCATTGGAGAATGTGGTTGTATAAGTCCCTCATTATCAGGAAAAAACTTCATCAAAAAATATAAAATTGTATCTCTTGAAATCTTGTCGAATGATAAATATAAAGTTACTTTTCCAAAAAAGTATTTAATATCCGGAAAATCAACAATCAAAGCCCCCAAGCCGTCCCAAAGATTATCTAAAGAGAAAATGCCTTTACGACTATCTTTTGAAGGTTGATACTTAGGTTGAACAAATGAGCGACCAAGTTCAATAGTTTGAGGAAGATACTTGTCAATAAACAGTTGTGAAAATTCAAACATGTGCGTAGTTGCAAGTTGGTAGTTTCCTGCTGCATCAATAGTTGTGTCTTTTAAACAAATATATCTGTATCCGCCTATTATTTCCCAATCTGTTGGATTCCAAACAATTAACTGTTTATATGGATTTGGCATAGTATCAAACACATCTATATCTATTTCTTTGCCTGTTCCGCCACCGGATTCTCTGAATGACAATTCGCGAAGTCGCCCAATTTCTTTCATAACATTAGGAGAATCATGAGCCGTAATAATATAAATTTCGTTACTCCCAAAATTTGTATTACGAACAAACTTCTCCTTGCTTAGCTCAGCTTTTAATATGTTTTTATCAATAGCGTCAATTAATGGTAACATCTTAGTTGGAAGTTTTTGAAAAATCAATTATTTTTGGAGTTACAGAAGAAAAGTCTTGCATAGACAATTGATAAACAATTGCTTTTATATCTTTGGCGATTTCATCATCTTTTTTTTGTCCTTTTAAATTATGAACAACAATTGGACTGCCAAAATAAATATCTATGTGTTTATTTCTCTGTTTATACATTTCATTTACTAAAAAAAACATTTCAATATTTGCTTTAATACCTAATCGTTTTCTTAAGTTTGCTAAATTATAGAAAAAATTTGAATTGAACCCATTAATGAATGTTGGAATAATATTGCGTTTGTGTTGACGAGCTTTTGTAACAAATGTTTTTTTCCAATCTAAATCAATAATTTTTCCTTTTATCTTACGAGAAACAAGTCCTGCCGGAAAATACAATACCGTTTTTTTAGAAGCAAAAACATCATCAAGTAATTTTAATGATTCTTTGGGGTTTCGTCCAAGTTTGTTAATAGGGATAAATATGTCTTCAAGTAGTTTCAAATTCATTAATATATCATTAACAGGAAAAACAATCTCAGGTTTTTCTTGACCAACTGCCAACATTAAAGCTAATCCATCAAGTCCTCCAAGAGGATGATTTGAAGCGACAACAATTTTATCTTGATTTGCCAAATTTTCCAATCCATAAAAACGCAAACGAACATTGAAATGTTTAAGAATATTATAAACAGCTTGAATCCCACAAACATTTTGTTGTTCAATAAGAAGCGAATTTATTTCTTCTTCGTGCAAAATTTTTTTGATGTAAGAAATAACAAATGAAGGCAAATACTTTAATAACTTCGGGTTTTTGCTTAATATAACCTTTTTTACATCAATTAATTTATTTCCTCCTGATGCGTTTTGCATATCTTCCTGATTCATTGTCGCTTTCTTTATTTTAAAACATTGCAAAGTTAAATATTCTTTTTCCTAATTATATAAATCTTGAATCTTTCTACTTAAAATTTGTGCATGTTTATATCTTGATTCTTGTGTTATGCCTGCGATATGTGGAGTTATTATAACTTTGTTCGAAGATAGTAAATAATTCATCACCTCATTATTTTCTTTTTTTAACATATTAAAATTATAATCTTCATATTCAACAACATCAAGTCCGGCTGCAGTTATTTTGCCACATTTCATTGCTTCTACTAAATGTGCAGTATTCACAATTTTTCCTCTACTTGTATTTATTAAAACGATGTTTTTATGAAACTGCTTAAAAAAAGTACTATTTCCATAATTGATTGTTTCTTGAGTTAAAGGCAGATGAAAACTTACAATGTCAGCATATTTATATATATCTTCTAAACTTGATTCTTTTACGATTTTATTAGTGAAATTTGATTTATATTTATCATGAGCTAAGATTTGTACATCTATGCCTGATAA
>CAZKDV010000009.1:29243-42512 GCA_964551645.1 uncultured Bacteroidales bacterium
TAATCCCTATGGTTTTTTCTCCTAATTCATAACCTCTATTTGACTCTCTATCCCATTTTCCATTTTTACACTCAAGCCACGATTTTCCGATATTTTTTAATAAACAAATTGTTAAAGCAAGAGCATGTTCACCGACAGCATCGCTATTGCCTTCGGGTGAATGAATTATAGCAATATTTTTTTTATGTGCATAATCGTAATCAATATTTTCAATTCCTGAACCAGCTCGAGCGATAAAACGCAAATTTGATGCAGAATCAATTATGCTTTTAGTGATTTTTGTATTTCTTACAATTATGCCATCATAATCAACTTTTTGAAGCATTGAAATTATTTTTGCTTCATCAAAAGTTTGAATAATATCAGTTGAAAAACCAATAGTATTTAACATTTGAGGGAAATTTTCATGCACTATATCTAATAGTAGTAATTTACGCATATTTTTTTTACAAAAATAATTTATTAATTGAAATTGTTATATCTAAAAAATACACTTAATTTTGACATCAAATTTTTTATATGAAAAGATTTATTTATTTATCTATTTGCATATCGTTTTTTGTTGTTATAAATCAATGTGTTTTTGGACAAACAGTTGATATTAAGGGGATAATTATTGATGACAAAACAGAAAGCCCTATTGATGGAGCAGTAATTCGGATTAATAATTTTTCACAAACTTCTCAGCTTGATGGGACTTTTATTTTTCTCAAAGTTCCTTTTGGCACTTATGAGCTTATTGTCGAAAAGGAAGATTATTTGTCTTTAAACTTGAAGATTTTTGTTGATAATACTGATTTTACACTTGAACCTATCAAACTTCAATCTATTTATGATAATTTACTTGCAAATATGAGTGAAACTACTGTTTTGCTATCTCACCTTGATGATGATAGCGGAAGTCAAAATATTTCTGCATTATTAACAACTCGTCAAGATGATTTTATTTCACTTGTGGGATATAATTTGAGTTTTGCTAGATTTCAATTTCGTGGTTATAGCTCAGAGTATCAAGATGTCTTCATTAATGGCATTCGTATGAATCAAGCTCTGACTAATCGTCCAGTATGGTCAGAGTGGGGAGGACTTAATGATGCTACTCGTAATCAAGAGGCTGTTCAAGGGATAGGTCCTACACAATTTGCTTATGGAAATATTGCAGGCACAAGTAATATTAATACTCGTCCGAGTGTAATTCCTAAACAACAGAAGTTATCTTATGCTTTATCAAATCGCAGTTATGACAATCGTGTAATGTACACATATTCGTCAGGGCTTTTGTCAAATAATTGGGCTTTTGCAGCTAATGTTTCAAAAAGGTGGTCGCAAGAAGGTTATGTCGAAGGAACACAATATGATGCGTGGTCTGCTTTTATTTCTGTCGAAAAGCGTTTTAATAGACAGCACAGTCTTGTAATTTCTGCTTTTGCTTCTCCTTATACTAGAGCAATGCAAGCACCATCAACTCAAGAAGTTTATGATTTGATGGATAATAATTTTTACAATCCAAACTGGGGTTGGCAAATGGGAGAAAAAAGGAATGCAAAAGTTAGAACAATGATGAATCCAACTTTAATAATAAATCACTATTGGAATTTGTCAGATAAGATTCGTTTAAATAATGCAATAGGCTATGTTTATAATAGTATAGGAACAACATCTTTAAATTGGTATGATGCACCAGACCCAAGACCAGATTATTATCGCTATTTGCCAAGTTATCAAACAAATGAAGCTATTAAAGAACTTGTTATAGAAGCATGGCAGAACGATCAAAGTAAAAGTCAAATAGACTGGGATCGTTTATATCAAGTTAATTATTTACAAAATCTTGAAAATAAGCAAGCTAAGTATATGATTGAAAATAGGAAAACAGTTTCAAGTACGCTAACAATCAATCCAAACATTCAATATAATATAAACTCAAATATTGTATATAATGGCGGAATTGAATTTCAAGCATACCGAGGTAAGCAGTTTAAAATTATAGATGACTTGCTTGGTGGAGAATTTTGGATAGATATTGACCAATTTGCCGAAAGAGATTTTGCAGGCGATACTGTAGTTTTGATTAATGATTTACAAAATCCAAATAAAGAGCTAAAAGAAGGAGACAAATTTGGATATAACTATTCTTTGAATAAAAATATGCTAAATCATTGGAGTATGTTGAATATTTATATTAATAAATTTGACTTTTTTGCTGGTTTTAATATTGGTTTTATGCAATATTGGAGAGATGGAAAAATGCAAAATGGTAGATATCCTGATAATTCTTTGGGCAAAAGTGATGTAACAACATACAATAATATGTCTGTAAAGGGAGGAACAACATATAAATTAACAGGTAAAGATTTTTTCCGTGCTCAATTTGCATATTTGTCTCAAGCACCTGCTTTGTCTAATGTCTTTTCAGCTTCGACTATTTCAAATAAGTATATTCCTATTATAAATAATGAAAAAATAACAAGCGCTGATTTAGCATATATTCATTCAGGACAAGCAGTTTCATGGAAACTTTCAGTATATCATACTATTTTTACTGCCCAAACAAGTTCAGCATTTTTCTACCACGATGATTTAAGGACTTTTGTAAATTTGATACAAACAGGTGTTGATAAAGTTAATCAAGGAATTGAAGCAGGTGTGAGTACACGCTTGACAAATAGTTTAAAGTGGGTTGGATATGCAAATTTGGGAAATTATATATATACATCTCGACCAAATGCTTTTATTTCTTATGTAAATGGCTCAAAACCGGATACTACAAGAGTAATTTATTCAAAATACTTTTTTGATGCAACTCCACAAATTGGTGCAACAACAGGATTAAAATATAATAGCAGTAAGTATTGGTTTTGTAATGTTTATTTCAACTATATTGATAAGAATTATCTTTCTTTTAACCCCGAACGAAGAACCGAAAGAGCTATTGAAAACCTTGGTCCAGACGATCCTTTAATTAAAGAAATTACCGAACAATACAAGTTTAAACCGGCATATACAGTTGACATTAGCTTTGGAAAATCATGGAAAATAAAAAAACAGTTTTTAATGCTGCATTTAAGTATTAATAATGTACTTAATGACAAGACTATGCTCACAGGCGGTTTTGAGCAAATGCGATTTGATGTTGAAAATAAACAAATTGATAAATTCCCTCCAAAGTATTTCTATGCTTACGGAAGAAATTATTTTATTATGTTATCGTATAAATTCTAAAAACAATAAATAACTAAAGTATGAAAAAAAACATATTTAAAATTTTGATATTTGTATCAATTATATTGACTGTATCATGTATAAAAGAAGATTTTGATACTCCACCTATAAAAATTCCAAAAGTGGATTTTACTTCTAACACAACTATTGCAGAACTTAAATCACTTTACAATAATGATTTAGATTCAATAACAGAAGATATTATCATTCAGGGAATTATTATTGCTAACGATGAATCAGGCAATCTTTATAAAACACTTTTTATAAAAGATAATAGCGGTGGTATTGAAATAAAAATTGATAAAACAGGATTATATAATGAGTTCAAACTCGGACAAAGAGTATTTATTAAATGTCAGGGCATGTATATGGGCAAATATGGAAAAATGCAACAATTAGGTTATGTATTCAATAATGCAATCGGAAGGCTGCCTGATGTTTTAGTTAGCAAGCATTTATACAAAGATAGTTTGCCCGGACCAATTCCTAAACCACAATTAATTTCAATACCTGAAATTACATCTGCAAATCTTGGCACTCTCATTAGGTTAGACGATATTTATTTTGACACACCGGGCTTGCCTTTTGCCGAGCAACAAACCACTACAAATCGAATATTGAAAGATGCTGCCGATAATTCAATAATATTAAGAACAAGCAATTATGCTGATTTTGCTACAGAAGTTTTGCCTGAAGGAATAGGTAGCGTTGTCGGAATTATTTCTGTTTTTAATAATGATTTGCAACTTTACATTAGAGATTTGGACGATTTGATAGGTTTTGAAGAAAATGCAGATATGCCTCAAATTATTTTTACAGATAATTTTGATACTTCACCATCTTCAAATTGGAATATAGTTAGCGTAGCGAGTAACAAAAATTGGACATATAATTCAACTGAAAAGTGTATGGAAATCAATGGTTATTCAGCTGATGTAGCAAGTGAAGATTGGTTTGTTACTAAACAAATAAGTTTAGTTAATTTAAGCGAAGCAAGTTTGCAGTTTAGAAGTTGGACAAAATATACAGATGTTGGTTTTCAATTTCCAATGAAAGTTTTTATTTCTATTGACTATGAAAATGATGGCAATCCCAATTCCGCAACTTGGCACGAGTTGCCGGCAATTTTACCGATCGCTCATTCAGCAACATGGACATCTAGTGGAATTATAAATTTGGATAACTACATAGGAAAATCTGTTTACATCGCATTCAAATATGTATCTTCAGGCGCTACTTCCAGCACAGCTTCTAATTGGAAAATTGATGATGTTCAAATAAAAGGGAAAAATTAATCTTACAAATAATTGCTGTATTGTAAGTGTTGTGCATTTTTAGCTATCTTAATTATGTTTTTTTTAAGATAAATAATTATTTTATTTATACTAAATGCACTTTTTTATCAAAAAGATATTACATTAGTTCTTAAAATATTGTTAATTTTGCATAAAATTTTTATATTCTAAATAGAGTAATATATCTTTTATATACATGAAAACATTATTCAAATTTAATTTGATATTATTTGTTTATGTAGTATTGTTTTTTTCGCAATCATGTTTTTCTCAAACTAATACAGATTCTATTTTTAATGCTGCTATTCAAAAATCAAAGCAACAAAATTATGAAGATGCAATTATTGATTGCAAAACGATATTAAATATTGAACCAAATAGGGTTGATGTAATGAATTTTGTTGCAAACCTTTATGGATGGCAACATAATTATACAGAAGGAAAAAAATATATTGAAAAAGCATGGAAAGTTGAAAAAACAAATCAGGACACTTATTCAACATATCTAAATTTGTTGCTTTGGAGCGAAGATTATTCCCAATTATTGAAAGCATGCGATGCTGCACCTTCATATTCGTATAAAAACGACTTAGATGTTTTTCAAAAACGAATTACTGCACTGAGAGAATTGGAACGATTCGATGAATTGAATAAGCTAATTGGCTATGATCCTGCAAGTCGCGATACTTCTACAACCAAAAAAGAAAATGTTGATTCTGTAATACAAGTAGTTTTTAAGTATGCAAATAAGAAATTATATAAAGAAGGGATAAAAATAGCTAAAACGCTTGAGCAAAAATATCCTGAAAGAAAAGATATTACTTTATTAGTAGGAAATTTATTTGCATGGCAAAATCAATATGATTCTGCAAAAATTTATGTTAATAAAATACTGTCAGAAGATGATGCAAATAAAGATGCATATTCATCATTGATGAATATCCTCCTTTGGAATCAAGAATATGAAGATTTGCTTTATACTACTGATCTTGCAGAGATTAAAGGTTATGATGACATGTATAATCTTACAATGAAACGAACTCTTGCAAAAAAAGGACTGGAAGAATATGAAGATGCTATTAATATACTTGAAAGTGATGACGCAATTTCTTTTGCAGATTCCGCAGATATTAAACAACTTAAATTTGATTTGAACTGGTTGGCAAAAAAAAGAGCAATTACATTTTTTTATGCATTAGATTTTGCTACTAAATTTAAACCACATCATTTTGCTTTTGCTGAGTGGGCTAATAAGCTTGAAGATTATACACTTGCTCTAAGATTGAATTATGCATATAGGCATTGGGGTATAAATAATACTGGAGTTGATGGTATTCAACTTGAAGCCGATGTTTACAAGGTATTGAAAAATAAAAGAGAATATGTATATTTGAATTACGGCATAGGAATTAACAACTATGATATCTCAGTATTTCCAAAACATCGTTTAGGAGTTGAATACTTTTTTCCTATAGATAAAAATATTGACGGTTCAGTAGGCGGTAGATATTTTCTGTTTTCTAAAGATAAAGTTTTTATACTTACTGGACATATAGGAACAACTAACAACAAGAATTGGTTTGCTTTTAGACCTTATCTAACTTTTAGCAATAGCGATGAAACCTTATTTTCTTTTGTAGCCAATTATAGACGATATGTTAAGCATAATTTTGACTTTTTCGGAGTAGAATTTGGCTATGGAGTATTTCCTGACGATAGACTTATACTTCAACCAGATGGCACAAGTACCTTAGAACTTAATTCGTATAAGTCATACAGAATTAAATTGGAAAGAAATTTTCTTACAAAGGAATTGTGGGAAATTAGACTAGGCTTAGGTTCTATTTTTGAAAAAATTGAAAAAGACGAACCAACTAAAATAGTTGATAAAAGTTCGCCATATCGATTTTTATTTGAAATATTATTTAGATATAGACTATGAATGTAAGTTATTTTCCAAACTTAAAATATATAACAAAAAGACTTTTTTTTATTGTTATAATTGCTTTAATTATTTTTTCAATTATTTTTTTCAAACTTCTTTCTATTTATATTCGCGAGTTTGATTATACTTTATATAACCCATTATACAAATATACTCAAGAAATGTTGTTATGGATATATTTGTTAATTTTCTTTATTGTATTGTTTATTATTGGGTCAATATTTTTGATTGCATATTCATCTTATACTGTTAGCAAAAATAGAAGAAAAGAAGAAAAACAGAAAAAATATTCAAAACTTTACTCTATAGAGGTAATAAATACAATTTGCCCTGCTAAGGACGCTACTTCAGAGGAAGTGAAAAAGAATTTTTATACTTTGACTAAAAGCCTTACTAGTTATCAAAAAAGTAGAGTATATTTTGAAACACTTCTTAAAACAAGTTATATGGTGAAAGGTGAACTTAAAGAAAGAATTAAAAAGTTGTTTTTAAGTTCATACAATGATGCCTATGTAAAAAAACATTTATTATCTCCGTATTTTCCAGATAAAATTTTTGCTTTAAAATTAATTGGGGAATTTAAATTAGGAAGTTATGAAAATGCCATAAAAAGATTTACAAACTCCAAAAATTTTCTTCTCCGTTCAGAGACATTTGTGGCACTAATGAAAATTTCAGACTATGATAACTTGTCTTTTTTGGAAGAACAAAATCAAAATATTTCAGCTATGGATAAAAATATTATTTTGAATGTAATAAAGGAAAATAATAAAGAAAATATTGATATTCTTAACTTGCTTACATCAGATAATGAAAAATCTATACATCTTGGAATTATGTTGGTACATAAGCAGCAAAAGCTTGAGTATAAGAATGTTATAAGAGGACATCTTGAGTCTTCAATTCCCTATATCCGCGAAGAGGCATTCAATGCTTTTATGTCAATGACCGAATCAGAAAATGATTTTGATTTATTAGCTCAATTATTCCCAACACAAAGTGATATTGTTAAAAAAGCAATCATTAAAAATTTCTCTCGTTGCAATAATTCGTCTCTAACAACAGCTTTATTACTGAATGCGATAGAAAATGAAAGTGTATCTGTAAAAGTAGAAGCATTAAAAGTATTAATGGATGTGAATATAAATTATATGCTCTCATACAAATCAAGCAAAGATGAAGATATTCAAAAAGCCCTTAATCAGGTATTAGATTTTAACTTAAATATATAAACAATGTTTTTTTTAGAAGACCTTATATTATATTTTTTCAATCATCTTTTTATATTTTACGCAGTAGCACTATTACTTGTGTATTTGATAATTGCAATAATTTCTGGTTTTGAATTGAATTACTACCTTAAAAAAAATAGAAATTTTGATTATCATCAAATGTTAAGTTACGACAGATTGCCGGGAGTTACTGTTATTGCACCAGCATATAATGAAGAGAAAAGTATTGTAGAAAATGTTCGTTGTTTGTTATCAATACATTACCCCGATTATGAAGTAATCATTGTTAATGACGGAAGTTCGGATAGTACTCTACAATTAATCATAGATAATTATGACTTAATAGAAGTTGGCGTTGCTGTTGATCTTAAATTAAATACACAACCAATTAAACGAATTTTTAAATCCAGAAATGTTGCATTTAGCAATCTTATTGTTATAGATAAAGAAAATGGAGGCAAGGGCGATTCCTTAAATGCGGGAATTAATATGTCATCTAAACCACTTTTTATGGCTATTGATGTAGATAGTATTATCGAAGAAGATGCAGTTCTAAAAATGGTTAAACCTTTTTTAGAAGAAGAAGATGGCAAAAGAGTTATTGCTTCAGGTGGTGTTGTCAGAATAGCTAATTCTTGTAATATTGAAAATGGGCGTATTGTAAAGGTGAATTTTCCTCGATATTTTTTGCCAACTTTTCAGGTATTGGAATATTTCCGAACATTTATTCTCGGGCGGATGGCATGGAGTAAAATAAATGGACTTTTAATTATTTCGGGAGCTTTTGGGATGTTTGATAAACAGCTTGTTATAGATGTAGGAGGCTATGATGTAACAACTGTTGGAGAAGATCTAGAAATAGTAGTTAGAATGAGAAGATACATGCACGAAGTTGCAAAACAAAAATATAAAGTATCTTTTATTCCAGACCCACTTTGTTGGACAGAAGTTCCGTCAGAGTTTAGAACTCTTGAAAGACAACGCAATAGATGGACAAGAGGTGCAATTGATACTATTTTAAAACATTCTAAGTTGTTATTTAATCCCAAATACGGAAGATTAGGAATGATTAGTTATCCGTATTGGTTATTGTTTGAATGGCTGGCACCGCTTATTGAGTTTGCAGGTATTGTTTATTTTATTACGCTTGCATTTTTTGGACTGATAAATATTAAAACATTTTTGATAGTTATTCTATTCATTTTTTCTTCAGCATTTATTTATTCTATGTGGTCAATCTTTTTTGAAGCATACACTTACAATAAATACAAAGGAAGCAGATATTTATTTAAGATAGTGTTATTTGCCATGCTTGAGCCATTTATATATCACCCTTTGAATGTTTATTTTTCTTTAAAAGGCAATTACGATTTCTTTATTAAACGAAATAAAAGTGGTTGGGGAGTTATGACTCGTACTTCTTTTGATGCAGACAAAGAAACTGTTATTGAAGCAAAAGAAGTTGTTATTGAAGCAAAAGACTAAAATTATTTTAAGCCTTTTATAGTTGATTTGCCCGGAATATATTTTTTCAAATAAAAAGGTTCGAAATAAGCTAAATTTTCAAATTCTTTTTTAAAAAATTTATCTATACCTATAGGTGCAATAGCTTCAATATTATGAATGTTTTGAGGGATTAAATAAACTTGCTTATTATCAATAATATCGTTAGTAAACTTAGGAGCTCCGCTTCCGCCTATATATAAAACATGATTTTCAGGAATATTTTCAAAAAAATTTTGTTCAATAATAATTGCTTCAATGGTTTGAATGCAATTTTGTTCAGAATCATATAATGCCGAATATACTTCTCTTCTTCCGGCATCAATCATTGGTCTATACAAAGGCTTTATAGTTTCGTTTTTTTCAATAAAGTTTTGCATGTAGTTTGACATTGCAGCAAGTGTATTAACGGCTATAAGGGGAATATTCATAGCATAACAAATTCCTTTCGCAGTAGAAGTGCCTATTCGTAATCCTGTGTATGAGCCCGGTCCGCTTGAAATAGATACTGCTGATAAGTCGGAAAAATGAATTGAGTTTTCAATCATTAATTGATTAATAACACCATGCAAAGAAGAAGATGTTTTATGCGAAGAGTTAAAATTGTAGCTTACTATTATTTTATCGCCTTTTGTTAGTCCTACACTTCCGTCTTGAGATATTGTATCAATATGTAAAATAATCATTTAGCAAACTTTTATTTTTCAAATACTTTTGAGGAATCAACAATATTAACTTTATCATTATCTTTAAGTTTCCTAGTTATTGCAGAGTATGGAGAAACAACAATATTTTCATTTTCTTCTATTCCTGAAGTTATTTCAATAAAAAAATTATCTTGTATTCCAATTTCAACAAACTTCAAATGTACTTTATCTGCATGTACAACAAAAACTGCTTCTTTATTTGCTTTTGCGGAGTCGGGTTTGAGGGTTACTGCTTGAATAGGAATTGATATAACATTACTTGCTTTGTTGGTAATAATATCAACAGAGGCAGACATGCCCGGACGAAACGGAAAGGGATATGATTTAGTTTCATCTATTAAATTCTTATACGAATCTTGAAGAATTTGTATTCTAACATCGTAGTTAGTAACTTGTTCAATTGAAGTTGTTGTTTGTACTGCATTTGAGATATGTGTAACCACTCCGCTAAATTGCTGTTTTAAATATGCATCAACCATAATTAATACTGTATCTCCATTGCTAATTCTAACAATATCATTTTCATTGATGCTAACTTTTATTTCCATTTCATTTAAGTCGGCAATACGCATCATTTCTGTTCCAGATGAAAATTGCGAAGCACCGGCAACTCTTTCGCCTACTTCAATAGTTAATTGATATACAGTGCCGTCCATTGGTGCAAAAATAGTGGTTCGATTAAGGTTGTTTTGTGCTTCTGTTAAATTTGCTTCGGCACTGATTAGGCTGTATTCTGCAGCTTTTACATTTTGTTCAGCCGCTTCAACTTCTGCTTTGCTAACATCGAAGTTAGCTTTGATATTGTCAAATTCTGCTTGAGAAATTATGCGTTGTTCATACAGTTGAACATTTCTATTGTATATTGATTCAGTATTAATGAATTGTGCTTTTGCTTGTGCCGAACGAGCTTTGGCATTGGCAAGATTTGCTTTTTGTGCATTGTATGAAGCCTTGGTTTGTTCATAGTGAGCCTGATAAGTGTCAGGTTTAATGCGTGCTAATTTGTCTCCTTTTTTTACGCTATTTCCTTCATTTACAAATAATTCAATGACTTCACCCGAAACATCTGGTGATATTTTTACTTCCGTTTTAGGTTGAATTTTTCCGCTAGCTGATATATATTCTATTATGTCTCTTTTCTGCGACTTTTCAATGGCAACATTAATTATGTTGGAACTGCCAAACCAAGACGCTTTTTTGCCAATAATCAAAAGGACAAGCAATAAAATACTTGAAATAATAATAATATATTTTCTTTTATTTGATTTTTTTTTCTTCATAATATTAAAAATTCAGAGGTTTACCAATGTAGAAATCTAAAATTTTTATCTTAAAAAGATATTCGTACTTTGCATTTAGAAGTTCCGATTGGGCAATAATATATTTGGTTTTAGCATCTTGATATTCAATAGATTCAATTTCTCCAATGCTAAATCTTTGGTCAGCAGATTTGAATAGTTGCTCGGTAGCAATTAGTTGCTTATTAGCAGATGTGTATTTGTGAAATGCTGAAATAGCATCTAAATGTGTTTGATTTATAGTTTTTCTTAAATGTTGTTTAGTTTGCTCAATAGAGATTTCTGCTATTTGCATAGATATTTTACTTCTATGGATATTTGAAGAAACGGATAGATTATTAAATAATGGAATTGAAACATATAAACCTATGCTTTTGTTATAGTTTTGCTCCATTTGCTTGTTAAAAGAAACTGGTGAGTATATGTAATTAAAGACTGGAGCCAAAACTGCTTCTTTGGGAGTGCCGGCAGTCATACCAATAGTATCATATCTGTCAAACTCATAGTTTGTCAATTCTCTACTAGCGCCTGAGTAGCCACTTCCGATAGCTGCACCTATTGAAATGTTTGGACTTAAACCGCTTTTGGCAATACTGACTGATTTTTTTGAACTTTCAAACTTCATCTCAGCACTTTTAATTTCAGGCATATTTTCAACTGCTATATTGTATATGTATTCAGAAGTTAGCGGAGAACCAACAATTTCAATATCTATATCGGGAGTTTTAATATCAAAATTGTGATAATCCGGAAAATCCATTAATTGCGTTAGTTGTAGATGTGCCATTTCAAGATTTGCCTTTGTTGATGTTTTTTGAAATTCTTCTGTTGCAACTTGTGCTTGTATGCTTAGCAAATTTGTAGTAGGAACAGCTCCGGCATCAACTAATATAGCTGTTTTTTCTAATTGTTGCATAGTAATGTCTAATTGCTTTTCAGTTTGTTGAAGGGCTTCTTTAAAATACAATACTTGCAAATATGCAGTAACAATTTGCAATGAAACATCATTTTTTATCACTTCGAGTTCATATTGTGCAGATTGCAAGTCGAAAATATTTTTTCTAACTTCATTTAGCAATTGAAAACCATTAAATAATGTTAAGTTTGAAGAAATATAAAAATTATTTGAACGAACCATATCAAGTGCAAATTCATTTGTAAAACGATCTACAGTTCGACCATAATTATACACATTGGAAGCATTAGCATTAAGAGAAGGAAGTAACATTGCTTTGCTTTGTTTCAAATTAATACTTGAAATATCTAATTGAAATTGTTGCTGTTTAATTCCAAGATTATTTTCTAATGCGTATTGTATGCACTCATCAATTGCCCATTGCTTTTGAGCTTTAGATTGTAAGTTGAAAAGAGCACAAAAACAGAATAGAATTAAAAATAAACCTTTGTTTAAATTGAACATTTTTAAAGTTTTAACAAAAGTAACAAAACTTTTATTTAATGATATAATTTTTCACTTATTGAGCCATTTGCAAAGCAAATAAAAATTTGTTCAATTCCACGAAGAAATTCGGATATTCATCAATTTCTAATAATTTGAGTTAATTGCTATGAAATTACACTAATGGAATTGCCTTTGAATGTGGTGGCTATATGTTTTTTCTGTTATTTTTTACAGTCTAATCATTAATATAAGAATCCAAACAAGCAAAGCGGAATTTCATTGCGAAAACCGATTGTCAAACCGTCAAGGGCGAGATAAGCATTGTTTAAATTTTTAATTTGCTTTGTAGTTTTGTTTTTACCGCCAATTTCAAAATGATACTTTCCATCAATGCAAAAATCTGTCTGTTCTGTATATGTAACTTTATGATTTTGTTGTAGTTGGTTGAAGAAAAAAGTTTCACGCAAATTGCCGATTTCTGGGTTTTCTGCCGAAAGAGCATAATTATAATTGGTGTTTTGTAGATAAATCTTTTCAGGTTTAACCATTTGTCGCATTCCTGTCGCTTTCCGTTTGAGTAGCAAAATACTGTGTGATTTTTCAAGAAGTTGCAAATAATTCATTAAACTTGTTCGGGTTACATCAACCATTTGGCTTAATTGTGA
>CAZKDV010000010.1:0-36278 GCA_964551645.1 uncultured Bacteroidales bacterium
CTCGGCAGGTCAGATAATTAAATTAAGATAATTTATAGTTTAATAAATTTTTCTCTCAACACTTTTCCAAAGCCATCTATAATATTGATAAAATAAACTCCTGAATCAATGTTTGAAATATCTAAACCGTGGTTTAATTCGTCTGCATTAACTGTTTTGTGCAAAATAGTTTTTCCGTAAATATCCTGCAACTTAATTAAATAAGAACTTGAAACATATTGTTGCATTTCGATATTTAAAAAATCTTGTACTGGATTAGGATATATTTTAACTTCATTGTCGTATTCTTCAATATCTGTCATCCATGAATGATATTTTGCTTCCCATCCGTCAGACATATTCAATTCATCAGTAATAAACCACAAAAACATGCTTCCACCAGAAACAATTATTGGTTGTTCTGGAACTTGATATCCTGATATATCAGCAATTAGCTCTCCATCTTCAGAATCTCCTTGATAAACTAAGATTCTATCAACACCTGTTTCTGTTGCTAATTTGGTAAATTCAAGAACTATATTTTTTGCACCTTCAGGCTTAATAAGCCATTTGCAAGATGTTTCATTCGCATATCTGTTATCACCACTATTGTCAGCAATAGTTCCACTTTCTGCTGTTAGTAATTTGTATTCATCACAATATTGAGTTTCGGTTGCAGTAGGAGGCTCAACGCTAAAAATAGCACCTTGTTCTATTTGAAAACCACCCACTTTATCTAAATAGAAATATCCATTACCAGCACCACCCCAACCGAAGTCAAAATGGAAATGATTGTTTCCTTGAAAGCCATCGCATACAAAAGCATGTCCACCATCTTTTTCGTTATACCCTCTATATAATAATGGTCTTCTCGCTCTTAATTCTTCTTTTAGAATTTCAGCCCAAACATTTTCGGGATATTTTTCTTTCATTTGATGACTTAAATATGAAGAATATTTAAAATTTTCTGATAAAGAAAACGCTGCATCAACAGTTTGAGAACCTGAACCATCAGTCCCGTAGTTCATTTTAACAGCAATACCACAATGATGTAAAATTTTCGCAACTTCTTGATTTACACCCGGTTCTGTAAGCGATTCTTCCATAATATCCCAATTGTAAGTTTGTTCACTAAAATCTACAGACATTGTTCCGTATTTTGAATGAGTATATGATTGAAAGCCGCTACCATGTTCAGGATAAGCATGAAATTTCATAATCTGCCCCATAGATATAGCAACACAACCAACCCAAACTCTACCACAAGCTTCTTCAGGAGCATTGGCATCTACTGGACAAAGTTCATTGTAAAAACATCCTTGGTTCCATTTACTATTTAACATAGGAGTAACTGACTGGTAAAGATTTAATGATTTGTTGAAGCCATTAGTAAGATAATAATCCCATTCTTGCATAACTTTCTCATCAACAGTAGCTTTCTCAACAACAGTTTTTGCAATTTGCTCACTTCTTTGATTTATCCACCAATTTAATGCAGGAGGCATTGATTCAGCATAAAGATCGGATTCAAAAGAATAGGCTATAATTGGATAAATACGCTTATCAGCTGCAACTACAATATAACCCGGGGTATGGTTTCTTTCAAAAACATACATAGTAGGAATGTCATTAAACTTAAGCGTTTGAACTTCATCTGTAAATAAATTAGACTTATTGAAGTTATTGTGTTCTAGTCGTTCTGCATATAAATTCTGTGCAACTTTTTTAGCTGTTTGTACATCAACAAACTGAGCAAATAAGTTTATACTATAAAGCAAAACAAACAAAATAAGTAGTTTTTTCATGTTATTAAAAATTAATTGATTATAATAAGTATAGTATTTAGTTGTTAAATGCTTACTCTTTGTTTGTGCCCGGAGCCGGGATCGAACCGGCACGAGGTCGCCCTCATTGGTTTTTGAGACCAACGCGTCTACCTATTCCGCCATCCGGGCAATAATAATATTTTAAGAACTTTTTGGAAGTGCAAAGTTACATTATAATTATAAATTTCTGGTAAACTTTTTTACTTTTTTATAAAAATTAATATCCAAACACAAGTACCTTCTTGTTTTGCGTATATAGTGATGTTTGCAAACGCACATAATATATGCCTGATGGCAAATTTGAAGCATCAAAAAAGAAATTATTACTCCCCTTTTTCAATTGTCCATCAAATAAAGTATTATTTAACCTTCCGTTTACATCATATAATTCGATTTTACAAGATGTTACTTCTGATGAATTAACTGGAATACAAGTTATTGCACGAGCAGGATTTGGGTAAACTTCAAGAAGCTCAGTATTACAATCAGTTTGAAACTCTTCAAGTTCAGCAGTAATCAATACCTGAAAATGCCAATACCCATTTGGGGCGGTAATAGGGCGACTAATACTCTTGCCCGAATTTGCTACTGCCGTAATATAGTAGAAAACATCTGTTCCTCCGCTTTGTGCAGGGATATTTCCTGTCCAAATATCATTTGAAATATCAATAAGTTGCATATTAACAGTCTTGTATTCCTCGACCGTATCGGTACGATAATATAGAGTTGCATACTCAATACCTGAAACATGTTTAATCAGAGCATCAACTTGATACGGGACGGAATTATTATCCGTATCTTCAAGTTTTTTGTGGCTAATTAACAATGGCTCATAAACTCCAATATTATTAGTTATACAATGTATAGCACCACCCGAACTAATTGGATCGGGCTGACAATTTATGGGTACTAATTTGTAACCCAAAAGTGCTTCGGATAGAATGCGATATGCAGTAGTATCATATTTTTCGTAATAAGATGGATAAATAAAAGTTTTATTTACAAATACGCCATTTGTATAAGTTCGATAATAAGCACCACTTTGAGGCCAAGAGTTTCCTTGTGCGTTGGGAGGCATAGGTATTCTGATAATTTTATATGGAGCATTATAAACATTTTTGAAGTTTGATAGCAAGTACTGAATATTTGCTTCAATTTGTGGACCATCGGATATGTTAGCAGGATATTGTCCAACTAACAAAGTTTCTTCATCAAGAAGTTTCATGTGCATATCTATATGGTGAATACCGTCATAAGGAAGGGTTTCAAATTTGATATAACTATCTGTGCCAAAAAACTGTTTCATTAATAAATCTATTTGAGAAACAGAAAGATGTGAATTTTCCTCAACAATCAACTTTGATGATATTGCTGTTCCAAGTCCGTCAAACATTAAGTTGCCACCTGTTGCAATTAATAAATACGGATTTGCTTCCATCTCATAAATAGGGACATTTAACAATTTTGAATGATTTTTAGGAATATTATCATCATTTTGTCTTGGTCTATTATACTTCCAATCAATAAGATACATAGAATCAACATCATTTTTATATACTGTGTATGAGCCATAATCACGTATCCAAGCTGTATCGGTATTAACAATATTAAAGACAATGTTTGAAGTAATCGGAATATTTTTATTTGTGAGATAATTCTTAATGCTATTTACCTCCGAAGATTTACAATTAATAATCACCTGACACTCTTGTTGTGCATATCGTACTATTTCGGCAAGTTGAGCATTATACGAACGCCAAGTTATTGAAATTGCTTGCACTTCTTCCCATTCCCCCATCGCTCTGACGGCACTCAATGGCGCTTGCGTAGTTGCTTTACTATTTAAAAGCGATTGATATAGTAATGTCCATTCTAATTCTTCTTGAGTTGTCTTCCATATTGGCAAATCTTGACAAATAGCTGAAAGAGAATAAGTTAAAATAAATAGTAAAAAAGAATAAAACTTCATTAAACTAATATTTCTACAAAAATATGTAATTTTATAAATCATTTCAAGTTATACAATGAAAAAATTCATTTTAAGTGCACTTGACATTGTTGCTGCATTATTTTAATATTCACAAATTACTAATACTCAAATACTTACAAAATAAAATAGTTTTACAATTAAAATCCTAAGTCCTAATGAAATTTGTATTTTACAAAGCACAAATACTGACTTGATTCAAATTGACATAAGCAAATTACCTTCAGACATGTATTTTATTCATATTGAGACAAATACATTGAACAAAACAGAAAAAATCATTATTTATTAAATGATGGTTTTATTTGCAAAATTTAGTGTCGTCTTTGAGATTAGTTGCACCCAAACTTTCAGCTTTAAGAAAATCTTCGCACCGCTTATCTTTGTTTCCTAAATAAAACCATGATCTCCCTCGATTAATGTATGCATCAACAAAATATTCGTCAAGTTCTATTGCAATATCATACATTTCAATTGCTTGTTCATATTGTTTATGAGTTGCATATATATTACCTCTAAGATAAGATGCCATTGGATTATCTTTATCAATTTGTTCGCATTTATCTAATTCTTTTAATGCAGCTTCGTAATTTGAAAGATGAATATACTCATTTGCTTTGAGAATATGCCTATGAATGCGTTCAGTTTTACTATTACAAGTGCATAAAAACAAAGATAATACAACCACACTAAAAGTTAAAAATCGTTTCATTTTATAATTATTTTTTAAACATTAACTATATTTAGAAATCATTGCTTTTAGTTCATTTGTTTTTTCTTGCAACAACTCATCTGTTCGGGCTTCAACAAGTAGTCGCAAATAAGGTTCTGTATTTGATTTCCGAATATTAAACCACCAATTGTCAAATTCCATTCTGTATCCATCAAAATCCATTATTTTTGCTGGTCTCAGTTCAATATAATGTTTTGCAATATGCTCAATTGCTGCATCTTTTTGTTGAATTTTAAAATTGATTTCTCCTGAATTCTTCCAAGTAATTATTTTATTAAATACTTGCGAAACTGTTAATCCTTCTTTTTTGAACTTGCTTAATATTTTCAAAATCAGCAAACATGCAAGCATTGCAGAATCAGAATAATTAAAATCTTTAAAATAATAATGACCTGCTAATTCGCCTCCATAAATTCCATCAATTTGTTTGAGCTTATTTGCTGCATACGCTCTGCCTACCCTCCAAGTAAACATTGTAGCTCCCATAGGTTCAAGATATTCACTCACCGATTTTGAAGAACGAATATCCTGTATCACAAAAACATTTTCTGGTTTAGTTTCAAAAAAATAATGACCAAGCAATGCGATAAAATAATCAGGTTGTATAAATTGTCCTCGTTCATCGACAAACATTACCCTATCGGCATCTCCGTCAAAGATTATCCCCAAATCAGCCGAATGTTTTAACACAGACTGTTGAAGATCAACAATATTTTTTGGATTAAGCGGATTAGGAGCGTGGTTAGGAAATGTTCCGTCTAATTCATCAAAAAGATAATTAACATTTGGGTTCTGCAAAAGTTCTTTAATTAAAAGTGCCGACATTCCATTTGAACAATCAACGCATAAAGACAGATTTGAAAAATCACTTTGATATTTAGATAAAAACTCTAAATACTTGCTTTTTAACTCCAAACTATGCACATTACCCTTCTTTGCTTGAAGTTTCTCTATGGGCAATTTTATTTTTGCTTCAAGTTCTTTCAAGCCATTATCATATCCTATCGGAACAACATTTTTTCCTGAAATTTTCAGACCATTATATTCTTTATCATTATGAGATGCTGTTATCATTACAGAAGCATGAAAGTTAAAGTTGCCTGTTCCCCAATAAATCATAGGAGTTGTTGTTAAACCTGCGTCATAAACATCAGCACCAGCATCTGTTATCCCTTCACAAAGTGCTTGAAAAATTTCATCAGAAGAAATTCGCACATCTCTACCTATTAACACTTTATCTGCTTTAAGCAATTCGGGTAAATAACGACCAATTGAATAAACATCTTGCCTGTTGAAATCAACATCATAAATTCCGCGAATATCGTAAGCGTGAAAAGCACCCATATTTTTTTTCTACAAAATTACATTAAAATCTTCAATCACTTAAAACTGCATATAGTCTATTATTCAAAATTGATTGTGAATTTACTGTTTAGCCTGCATTTTGATAATTTGATGTAATTTTGTTTTCTTTTTATTAAAAATGCAAAGATATTTAGTTATTAGTTTTATTATTGGGTTATTGTTTTTCTCATCATGCCATATTGCTGAACATGTCAAAGAAGCACAAAAGAGAACATCAGCAGAAAAACAAACTCAACAAAAGCCAATAGATAGACAAGAAAAAATTAAAATAGAAACCGAACCAAGTAAAACTCAAAAACAAGATGCACAAGCTAAAAACACTACGCAAACTCTAAATTCTCCTACAAAACAAGATACAAATAATACTTCAAAAACTGAGGTTTCACTTTATAAAAATTACGAAAAAAAATGGGAAATAAATCTCACCGGGAAAGAAGATTTAAATTTACTAGAAGAAATGAATGCATGGTATGGAACTCCATATAAATACGGGGGAAAAACAAAAGAAGGAACAGATTGTAGTGGAATGACAATAGGAATATATAAAGCAGTGTATGATATTGACTTAACTCGTAGTTCGTACGATATGTGGAAGCAATCAGAAGCTGTAGAAATTGAAGACCTTAAAGATGGAGACCTTGTTTTTTTTAAAATTAATTATGTAAGCATTTCGCATGTTGGCATATATATAAGCAATGGAAATTTCATTCATTCTTCAACCTCTAAAGGAGTGATTATCAGCAATCTTGAAGAAGATTATTACAAAAAACGCTTTTGTATTGGAGGTCGCATAAATAAATAAAATATGAATAAAACTCAAAAAGCTCATATTTCACTCATTATTTCAGGTTTATTATTTGGGGCAAATTATTGGATTGCTAAGTTTGCCCTTGCTACATTTCACCCATATTTTATTGTAGCGTATAGAATTGCTATTGCTACGGCAATATTTTGGATAATTGATGCTTTTAAGAAAAACAAACACAAATTATCTGCAAAAGAAATGATCATATTATTTATTGCTGGACTTTTAGGTGTAACTATCAATCAAGCAATGTTTTTTGCAGGATTGAAATATAGTACTCCGGTTGAAACAAGTTTACTACACACTCTAAGTCCTATTTTAGTTGCCGTGTTAGCCGTAATCGTAATTAAAGAAAAGGTATCAAGAACAAAAATGATAGGGATCTCACTTGGATTTATCGGTTGTTTAATAATAATATTAACAGGAAAAGAAATATCATTTGGCAATACTCATTTTGTTGGCAATATGTTAATTGTCGCCAATATTATTGCATATAGCATTTATTTAGTGATAGTTAAACCCTTTATGTCTAAATATAACTCATTGTTTGTATTAAAATATATTTTCTTATTCGGATTAATCTCTTTTCTACCTATTGGAGCGTTATATCCAAAGGAAATAATCTATTTTACAGCCGACATGTACGCATGGCTATCTTTAATTTATGTTGTTTTGGGAACTACTGTAATTACCTACTTTCTCACTATATATTCAATGCACAAACTTCAAGCAACAACTGTCGGTTTTTACACATATTTGCAACCATTTATTGTTGCTGGCATAGGATATGTAACAGGCAAAGAAAGCATAACACTAATGTCTGGAATTGCAGCTTTGCTTTTGTTTGTAGGTATATGGTTAGTAGTCAAAGAATAATGACACCAAACATATTATGTTTCAGTTATTGAATTTTTAACAATTGATATTATTCTAAATATACTATTGCAATCCCATTTTTACTTAACAGGAATATATTTCAATGTTTCAATCAAGAAATCGTAAAACAGCTCAACTGTTTTGATATTTACTTTTTCGTCAGGACTATGAGGATAGCGAATTGTTGGTCCAAATGAAATCATATCTAATTGTTTGCCCGAACCTGCACCAATAATACCACATTCAAGTCCTGCATGTATAACTTTTACTTCTGGAACTTTGCCAAACTTTGTATTATACGCTTCTTTCATAGTATTAAGAATAGGCGAATTAACATCTGGTTTCCAGCCTGGATATTCGCCTTCATGTTCAACTTCAGCATTTGCAAGTTCAAATGCAGCACCTATCGAATAAGCAACAGACATTTTTGCTGAATCAATAGAACTTCTTTGTAAAGATGCTATTTTGATCTTTCCGGCATCCGATTTTACAATTGCTAAATTGCTACTTGTTTCAACAATTCCGGGCATATCTGGACTCAATCTAATTATTCCATCAGGACAAGCATATATAGCTTTCGTCAAAGCAAGAGTTGTATTTTTGTCAATTATCGTTTGTGGAACATTGATTTTTTGAAATTCAATTGAAATATCTGGATCTGTACTTCTAAACTCGTTGCAAAGTTCGGTAATCAGTTTTTTTAAGCAATTTTCAAATTTATCAATTTCGTTTGTTGGTATGCCTATTATTGCAAATGCTTCTCTTGGAATTGCATTACGCAGGCTTCCACCGTCAATTGAAGACAATACAAGCTGGTGTTCTTTCACTCCATGCCATAAAATTCTATTCATAATTTTATTAGCATTCCCGCGACCAAGAATTATATCTAATCCGCTATGTCCTCCTTTTAATCCTTTCACAACAATATTATATGCCGTATAGTTTTGAGGGAACGCTTGTTCTGTATATGTAAATGTTGCATTAGTATCAATACCACCAGCACAACCTATATACAATTCGCCTTCATCTTCTGAATCAAGATTAAGCAATATATCGCCTTCAAGGAAGCCAGGTTTAATTCCAAAAGCACCAGTCATACCTGTTTCCTCATCAATAGTGGCAAGAACTTCGATATGTCCATGCTTTGCATTTTTGTCTTCGAGTATGGCAAGGGCAGCTGCTAAGCCTATTCCATTGTCAGCACCCAAAGTTGTTCCGTTGGCTGTAACCCATTCGCCGTCAATATACGCTTCGATAGGATCTGTAAGGAAATCAAATTCTTTATCTGAATTTTTTTGAGGTACCATATCAACATGTGCTTGCAAAATTGCTGTTTTGCGGTTTTCCATTCCGGGCGTTGCAGGTTTTTTAATTAACACATTTCCAGTTTGATCAATTTTAGTTTCTAAACCAAGAGATTCGCCAAATTGCTTGACATATTCTGCTCCTTTTTGTTCATATTTTGATGGTCTTGGTATTTGTGTTAGTGCATAAAAATGCTTCCATACTAATTTGGGATTTAAATCAAAGATTGCTTTATTCATAATGGATATTTTATTAGTTATTAATGATTTCACAAATTTAGCTAAAAAACTACAATTAGCTACGATAATTCATCAAAAAATCAATAAAAATTAAAATAAATATGTATCAAACGGATAAATCGTTTTGTGAACTTTCACAACCTCGCGATAGAGCATTTTTCTGAACACATCAATATTATCTTTTTCTTTAGCCGAAATAAATATTGAAGGTGTATTTTTTTTAGATATCCAAAACTGTTTTAATTCACTAATTGACGGTTTTCTGTCAATTGAAATATCGTCTGGGTCAAAGGTATATATATCTGTTTTATTAAATATAGTGATAATCCGTTTATCGTTTGCGCCAATCTCTTGAAGTGTTTGTTCAACAGTTTCCATTTGTTTATAATAAGCGGGATGTGAAATATCAACAACATGTAGTATAATATCCGATTCTTTGAGTTCGTCTAAGGTAGATTTAAACGATTCAATCAATCCGTGTGGAAGTTTTCGAATAAAACCTACTGTATCTGACAAAAGAAAAGGTACATTTCCGACAACTACTTTTCTGACAGTTGTATCAAGGGTTGCAAATAGCTTATCTTCAGCAAAAACATCTGATTTACTAATTAAATTCATAATTGTTGACTTTCCGACATTTGTATATCCTACTAATGCAACTCTTGTTAGTTTATCTCTTTGTTTTCGTTGTGTAACTTTTTGCTTATCAATGCTTACAAGTTTTGCTTTCAGCAAAGAAATTCTGTCTCTAATAATTCGTCTGTCTGTTTCAATTTCTTTTTCGCCGGGACCTCTCATTCCAATTCCACCTCTTTGCTTTTCGAGGTGTGTCCACATTCGGGTTAATCTTGGTAGCAAATATTGGTATTGTGCAAGTTCAACTTGCGCTTTAGCATGTGCAGTTCTTGCTCTTTTAGCAAAAATATCAAGTATCAAGTTAGTTCTATCTAAAATCTTACATTTCAACAGTTTTTCAAGATTTCTGATTTGCGCCGGACTTAACTCATCATTAAAAACAGCAATATCAATTTTTTCATTTTCAATAAAATCAGCAACTTCTTTAATTTTTCCCATTCCAAAATACAGTTTTGGGTCTGGATATTCAAGTCTTTGCTGAAAATTTCTTCGTACTTCGCCACCTGCGGTATCAACAAGAAACGCAAGTTCTTGCATGTGTTCTGCAAATTCCTCATCTGAAATTAATTGAGTAATAACGCCAAGCAAAACTACTATCTCATCTTTTTTTTCACTATAATCACGCTCAATCATACTTTATTATTTCTTATTTCCAATTCCAATTGACATAAACAAAAGCGATACAGCAGCAGATGCAAAAAAGACTATCCATTCAGAAGTAATATTCTTAATATCAAACAGCAGCACGCATTGATATACTGACAATAAAAACAAAACTATTGAAGAATAAACGCTTGTACTCGGTTTTTTTGAAAATCCACTAAAAAACAGAAAACCAGCAAAATGTGCATAAATTAATGCAACAAAATAATAAAGTCCATCAAATGAAAATGTTGTAATTTGAGGAATAAAGTATATATACACTACTATCAAGAAAAAGAATCTAAGCAACCAAAGAGAATATGGAGTGAGTTTTTTTAGAGGTTTCATACTTTTTGATATGTAAAATTTATTCTAAAAAGTTTTAAAACCAATAATTTCTCTCACTTGCTTGATAGTTGAAATTGCACTTTCTTTTGCTTTTTCTTTTCCCATTTGTACCATTTTCGAGATATAGTCGGTATCTTGTGATACATCAATAATTTTTTGTCTAATTGGCTGCAATAAATTTATCAAGTCTTCGGCTAATTGTTTTTTCATATCTCCGTATCGAATTGAACAATTGTTATACTTATCTTCAAAGTATTCAAGTGTTTCAGATTTAGATGCGATACTCATTAATGCGAATAAATTAGCTGAAGCTTCTGATTTTTCTTGATTTGGTTCAGTAGGACCGCTATCAGTAACAGCTTTCATGATTTTTTTTCTAATTACTTCTGGTTCGTCAATCAAATAGATTGCATTTCCATCTGATTTTCCCATTTTGCTAGTTCCGTCTAAACCGGGGACTTTAACTAATTGTTCTCCAAAGTTGTATGCTTGTGGCTTAGGGAAAAAATCAACTTTATATAGATGATTGAAGCGAGTTGCATAATCACGCGTCATTTCAAGATGTTGCTCTTGGTCTTTGCCTACAGGTACTTTCGTTGCTCTATGAATTAATATATCGGCAGCCATTAGTGTCGGATATGTAAGCAAGCCGGCATTAACATTATTAGGCTGTTTGCGTGCTTTTTCTTTAAATGATGTGCATCTCATTAATTCTCCTAAATACGCATTCATGTTCAGAAATAGGTATAATTCTATTGTTTCAGGCAAATCGCTCTGAACATAAATGGTTGCCTTTTCTGGATCTAAGCCAACAGCAAGATACTCAGCAAATACTTGCTTTACATTTTCGTGTAAATTTTGAGGTGTTGGATGTGTAGTTAAAGAATGATAGTCAGCAATAAAAAAATAACAATTATGTGTTTCTTGTAATTTTAAAAAGTTTTTGATTGCGCCATAATAGTTCCCAATATGTAGGTTTCCAGTTGGTCTTATTCCGCTTAAAATTGTTTCCATAGTGCAAAATTACAAGAATTTATGAAAATATTAAGCAAAAATGACAAAGATAACCAAACAATTATTCTTTTTTAATTTCTGGAGCATCGTCATTTGAATCATCATCACTTTCTTCGAGAAATTCAAATACAGGCTTCGCAAAAGCTTTGGTAGTCCCAGACTTATCAAATCGCAATATTAATGATGGCAACAAAATTAAGTTCGAGAACATTGCAACAGTTAGCGTAAATGACACTAAAAATCCTAAAGACTGTGTCCCTCCAAAACTTGAAAGCGTAAATACTCCAAAACCTAAAATTAATACAATGCCCGAATAAACCATTCCTACAGATGTTTCTTGCAAAGCATTAAACAATGAAAGTTTAATATTCCAATTTGTCAATTTTAGTTGTTGCCTATAACGACTAAGCAAATGTATTGCAGCATCAACAGATATGCCAAGTGCTATACTATATATGATGATTGTTGAAGGTTTAATATCTATTTTCAAAAAGCCCATCAATGCAGCTGTCATCACTTGTGGCAAAATATTTGGCACCATAGAAATTAACACCATCTTGAAAGAATTGAATAATAGGTACATTATTATTGAAATAACAATTAACGCGACAATCAAGCTATACAAAAGATTGCTTGTCATATATCCCGAACCTTTTAAAAACACAACTGAAGTTCCTGTTATGTCAACTTGATATTTATCAGGTGGAAAAATACTGTCAATTTTAGTTTTAAGTTCTTTGTTTAATTTTTCAATTTCTTTTGTGTTTAAGTTGTGCAAACGGGCACTCACTCTTGCAATTTGCATATTATCATCTACATAGGATGCAAGAATATTATTAGTTTCAACTGAATCTAACTTTGGCAAATATGAAAAAATGAAGTTTTTTTCGTGATTACTCGGAACTTCATACATTTCCGGATTGCCATTGTAAAATGATTGTTTTAAAAATTTAATAATCTCCACATAAGATAAAGGTTTTGAAACTTCGGGATATGACTTTAACAAATTTTGAAGTTCTTCAATTTTTTGAATAGTTTTTATATCCGTAAGTCCATTTTTCTTATTAGTGTTTATTGAAATTTCATAAGGCAAAACTCCGTCTAAATGCTCTTCAAAAAAAAGCAAATCTTCATACATTGGATCGTTATGTGGTATATCATCTACCATTGTGCCTTTTTGTTCTAATTTCAGCAAACCACTTATTCCAAACACAAGTAACACTCCTGTTATTATAAAAACAACTTTACGATATTTTGTTATAATATGCGACACTCCTGCATATATAAATGAAACCCAGTTTTTTTCGAGATACTTAATATGTCTATCCTTAGGAGGTTTAAAAAAGCTATAAAGTGTTGGGATAAGTATAATACTAAAAATAAACATTAAAATTATGCTAATAAAAGCAATGACCCCAAATTCAACAAGAATTACATTGCCAGTAACTACAAATGCTCCAAAACCTACTGCTGTTGTCAAGTTAGTCAATAATGCAGCATATCCTACTCTTTGAATAACTCTAACCAATGCTCTGCCTACACCGCCATGTTTCTGAATTTCTTTATGATAACGAGTGAGAATATAAATACAATTTTCTATCCCGATGATAATCAAAATTGGTGGTAAAACTCCTGTCAAAACAGAAATATCATAACCCAACAGCACCATTGTCCCAAGCGACCAAATAACACCTATTACAACAATCATAAGTGGTAATAATACGGCTCTCAAAGATCTAAAAAAGAACAAGAGTACAATCATAGAAACTACGATTGACAATACCATAAAAAGCAATAACTCTTCTTTAATTTTTTGAGAAATAACTGTTCGTATGAATGGTAAACCCGAAAAATGAAATTCAACATCATGTTTATTTTGAAAATCAATAAAAATATCTTTTACATGGTATAATATCTCTGTTCTTTCTTTACTGTTTAAAACATCTTCTTCAATACCTATCAACATTGTATAAATGTTTTTATCAGGAATAAAAATAAGATCTTTATAAAACTGAATGTTTATGACTTGATTATATAATTCCGTAAATTCGTCTTGCGTTTCAGGAATATCAAGAAAAACATTATTAATCTCAAATTGCTCTAATTCTTCGTTTTTAAGAATGTTAAAAATGTTACAAATTGAAAAAACATTTTTAATTCCATAAGACTGGCGAACTTCTTCAGATAATTTAACCCATTCCTTAAAAAATTCAAGCTGGCTCATTTTGTCAGTTTGTATCCCAACAAAAAATGTATTTGCATCTTCTTTGAAAGTTTCTCTAAACTCCTGATACTGAACATTAACAGGATTTTTTTTAGGTAGCATTTGGGCATATTCATAAGACAACTCTACTTTGAGAGCAAAAAAAGCCATAACAACAGTAAGTGCAAGTATCACAATAAGATTAACAACCCTATTTCGTAGTATAAGATTAACAAAAAATCGCCACATAGTTTTTCAAAAAAAGTTTTAGTATTTTAATTTATGTGCAAAAATAGATTTTTTTAAGTACAATTTTAAAAATTATTTTAATTTTGTTGTTATTGCAAGAACTCCAATTATAAATTATCAGACATTATGGTATCAAAAAAAAGGAATATAGTATTTTATATATTTATCATTTTGCTTTTTGCAGCATGTGCAAGTCCAAAGTATTATTACAAGCAAGGAAATTATGACCTTTCTATTCAAAAAGCTGTAGAAAAACTTAATAAAAATCCAAATAAAGAAAAACACATACAATATCTTCATAAATCCTATCTCATAGCTAATATCAAAGACAATGAAAAAATTCAATTTCTCAAAACTTCGGGACAGGCAGATGTTTGGGACAAAATATTTACAACATATACACAACTAAATAAACGACAAGAATTAGTGAGATTTTTACCTATGGATATTTTAACTAAGATTAATTTTCAGTTAATCAACTATGACAACGAAATTCATGCGGCAAAAAGAAATGCTGCTGAATATTTTTATGCTCTAGGACTAAAATATCTTGAAGAAAACAACAGACTATCTGCTCAAAAAGCATATCATAATTTCAAAACAGTCAAATCATATTATCCTAACTTTAAAGATGTTGACAAATTATTGATTGAATCAGAAAATCAAGGAACCACAAACATCTTATTTCTTGTCGAAAATCAGACTAATATGATAATACCAGAAAGATTTGAGTCAGATTTATTGCAACTATCCTTGTTCGATTTGAATGTACTTTTTAGAAATTATTATAGCAACAGGCAACATAAATTAGATTTTCATTATATCATATCGCTTTCATTAAGACACATTAATATATCACCTGAGCGAATTAAAGAAATACATTATTCCGAAGCCAAAGAAGTAGAAGACGGTTTTCAATATGTATTGGATAAAAACGGGAATGTAATGAAAGACAGTCTTGGAAATGACATCAAAACTCCAAAATACACAAACTTAATATGTCAAATTGTTGAAACTGAACAATTTAAGTCAGTACAAGTTAGCGGAATGTTAACAATAAGAAACGCAATGAATACAGTTTTACTTTCTGAGCCAATAGGAGCTGAATGGAATTTTGTTAATAATTTCATCAAATATAGTGGAAACAATAAGGCAATGACAGATAAAACTCGCAAAAAATTAAACAACAAGCCTCTGCCCTTTCCTTCTGATGAATATATGATTTTACAAACTACTGATGCAATCAAAAGAAACTGCAAAGAATTTATAAAAAGAAATCAGCATATTTTTATATAAAATTACACTTGTCCTTTATCAAATATGAAACTCTCATTAAGTAAAACACTTATCTTAGTTATATTGTTTAGTTTTAAATTAAGCACCTCATTTGGACTAAACTGTGTGCAAGACACTCAAAAACTGCTTATTTTCGGCAATTACTTTGGCAAAAACATTTATGTTTTAAATCCTTCCAAAAGTGATATTTATTCAGTTCTTAATGTATTTGTCAATGATGCACCTGCTTATGACGAAATTCTCTCAAATTCATTTGAAATTGATTTGTCAGATTTCAAAATTGGAGCACAAATTAAAATTTGCATTATTTATGATCCTAAAATTGGCACACCTACTATTTATAATCCAAAAGACCTGCTTCAAAAAAAGGAAATACAATTTACAAATGTTAATGTTAATAGAAAAAATCCAATAATTACATGGCATATTGAAGGAGATGATATAGAACAAGACATTGAATTAGAACACTTTAGATGGAACAATTGGATAACTATCGAAGCAATCACACCAAGCGAAGTTCCAAATTTTCCAAAATTTGAAACTACTTTTGAACCACATTCGGGAAAAAATCTACTTCGTTTAAAATATACAGATGAAGATGGACATATTTATTTTTCAAACAATATTAAATTTAATTCACGAACTACGGTAATACATTTACTATCTGATAAAGTCAAAACGAATCTTGAATTTACAGATGAAACTCAATATGAAATATTTAATATGACTGGAAATTTATTGCTATACGGCAAAGACATTTCAGTTGATGTTAGCGAGTTAGAAAAAGGACAATATATTGTTAATTTCGACAATAAAACTATTGAATTTATTAAACGATAAATTTTTATTCACAAAAGTTGAGGATAACTTACATCAAACTAAGTCTTAATTATCATATTTTCAGTAACTTTGCAAATTCAAAAAAATAAACGCATTTTATTTTTCAAGAAACACAAAACTTTTTAACCATTTAATATCAATTTATGAACACTTCAAAATTACGCAATATCGGGATTGCTGCACACATTGACGCTGGAAAGACAACAGTATCGGAACGAATTCTATTTTTTACAGGTATAAATAGGAAACTTGGAGAAACTCATGACGGACAAGCAACTATGGACTTTATGAAGCAAGAACAAGAAAGAGGAATCACAATTGCTTCGGCAGCTATTACTGCACATTGGAATGATCATCAAATTAATCTTATAGATACTCCCGGCCATGTCGATTTTACAGTTGAAGTTGAACGCTCATTGCGTGTTATTGATGGAATGATTGCTGTTTTTTGTGCAGGTGGAGGCGTTGAACCACAAAGTGAAACCGTTTGGAATCAAGCAGATAGATACAGAGTGCCTCGAATTGCATTTATAAATAAAATGGACAGAATTGGTGCTGACTTCCATGAAGTGGTATCACAACTAAATAAATATCTTGATGCAAATGCAGTTCCTTTTCAAATCCCAATGGGAGCAGAAGAAGATTTTAAAGGCATGATTGATATCGTCAAGCAAAAAGCATATACATTTACTGAAAGTGAAAGAATTGAAGTCGATATCCCGACAGAATATATACAACAAGCTATTGATGCAAAAAATTTATTAATTGAAAAACTTGCTGATTATGATGACGAAATCGCTAATCTTTTCTTAGAAGATAAAGAAATTTCTACAGATTTGATTATAAAAGCAGCAAGAGAAACAACTCTCAAACTACTTATTACTCCAGTTTTTTGCGGTGCTGCATACAAAAACAAAGGAATACAATTATTGCTTGACGCAGTAATTGCATATCTACCTTCACCGATAGATGTTGGAGCTGTAATAGGAACAGATATTGACGACCCAGAAAAAACTATCGTAAGAACACCAATACACAAAGAACCATTTTCGGCTCTTGCATTTAAACTTATTAATGACCCTTATGTTGGTCAACAAACATTTATTAGAATCTTCTCAGGGAAACTTACACACGGAATGCAATTTTACAATGCAAGCAGAGGAAAATTTGAACGCGCAGGCAGGATATTTCGCATTAAAGCAAAAGATAGAGAGGAAATTAACGAAGCAGGTGCTGGCGAAATTGTTGCTTTAGTTGGCATGAAAATAACAAGAACAGGTGATAGTTTGTGCGACCCTGATCATAAACTTCTTCTTGAATCAATACATATTCCACCAGCCGTTATCGAAATGAAAATTTCACCACAGCAACGAAAAGAATCAGAAAAACTTGGAGAAGCACTTTCAAAACTTATTAATGAAGACCCTTCTTTTAGAGCTCGTTATGACGAAGAAACACAAGAAACTATAATTGCAGGAATGGGCGAACTACATTTAGAAATAATCGTTGACCGATTAAAAGAAGAATTTAAAGTAGTCGTAGATGTGGGAAAACCTGCAGTTTCATACCGTGAAACAATCACTAGCGATACAGAAAGTAATTATAAATATGTTAAACAATCAGGAGGGAAAGGACAATATGCTCACACAGTTATGCGCATCGAAACAAATGAAGGTAACGGATATGAGTTTATTGATAAAGTAAAAGGTGGAAATATTCCTGGAGAATATATTGGCTCAGTAAACAAAGGTATTCAGAAAGCAATGGAAAAAGGACCTTTAGCTGGTTTTCCTGTCGTTGATGTTAAAATTGTGCTTCTTGATGGAAGTGCACATAGTGTGGACTCTTCTGATATGGCTTTTCAGACTTGTGCATCAATTGGCTTCAAACAAGGATTTATGAAAGGGCAACCTATTTTGTTAGAGCCAATAATGAAAATTGAAATAAATACTCCCGATGAGTATATTGGAAATGTAACAGGCGATTTCAACAAAAGACGAGGTAGAATTGAAAATATGAGACGATACCGCAAAGGCTCACAAAAATTAAATGGCTTTGTCCCTCTAATGGAAATGTTTGGATATGCAACTGTACTAAGAAATATTTCAAGTGGACGAGCCAACTATTCAATGGAATTCTATAACTATCAAGCACTTCCACAAAGCATTCAAGAAGAGGTTTTGAAAAATATCGAAAAAGCAAAATCTGAAACCAAATAAACAATTATACCTATAAATTTCAACATATTCCATAAAACAAATTTGATGTATATTTGCTTTTTAATTATTAAACAATAATAAATATGGGAAAAATCTTAATTATTGGAGCAGGCGGCGTTGGAAGCGTTGTTGCACATAAACTTGCACAAGCCCCGCATATTATTTCTGATTTTATGATTGCTAGTCGTACACTCTCAAAGTGCGATGCTATTGCTAAAGAAGTTGAACAAAAAACTGGCAAAAAAGTTAAAACTGCTCAACTTGATGCAGATAATACCAAAGAAATAACTGCTCTTATTGAATCATACAAGCCAGACCTAGTTCTACATGTTGCTCTACCATATCAAGATTTAACAATTATGGATGCTTGTTTGGCAACAAAAACTAATTATCTGGATACTGCTAATTATGAACCCATTGATGTAGCTAAGTTTGAATACTCTTGGCAGTGGGCATACCATGACAGATTTAAAAAAGCAGGAATAATGGCGCTTCTCGGATGCGGATTTGACCCAGGAGTTACTAGTGTTTTTACTGCTTACGCAAAAAAACATTATTTTGATGAAATACACTACCTTGATATAGTTGACTGCAATGCTGGCGATCATGGAAAATATTTTGCAACCAATTTTAATCCAGAAATAAATATTAGAGAAATCACACAAAGCGGAAGATATTATGAAAAAGGTAAGTGGGTTGAAACTAAACCCCTCGAAATTCATAAACCTATTGAATATCCTAATATTGGACCTCGTGAGTCGTATTTGTTATATCACGAAGAATTAGAATCTTTAGTTAAAAACTTCCCCGAAATCAAAAGAGCTCGCTTTTGGATGACATTTGGCGAAAGATATATTACTGCTCTGAATGTGCTTCAAGAAGTTGGAATGACAAGCATCAAACCTATTAATTATCAAGGGATGGAAATTGTTCCTCTCCAATTTTTAAAAGCATTATTGCCCGAACCATCATCATTAGGAGAAAACTATAAAGGCGAAACCTCGATTGGTTGCCAAATTAGAGGAATAAAAGACGGAAAAGCTCAAACTTACTATGTCTGGAACAATTGTAACCATGCAGAAGTATATAAAGAAATAAAAGCACAAGCTGTGTCATACACAACAGGTGTTCCTGCTGCAATTGGAGCAATGCTAATGTTAACAAAAACATGGAATGGTGCCGGAGTGTTTAATGTTGAAGAATTTGACCCTGATCCGTTTATGAAACTTCTTCCCGAATACGGATTGCCATGGCACGAAGAAGTGAACAAACCTCTTGCAGTTGAACAGTAAAAATGGATGAAAACTTGAAATACGATTTAAAACAGGTACCCTCCCCTTGTTATGTTCTTATTGAGGAGTTTTTAATAAAAAATCTTCAAAAACTCAATTATATCCAACAAAATGCTGGAGTTAAAATAATTTGTGCATTAAAGGGATTTTCAATGTGGTCAGTTTTTCCTATATTAAAACAATATCTCTCCGGTGCAACTGCAAGCTCGTTAAACGAAGCAAAACTTATCAAAGAGTATTTTGGAGATAAAGCACATAGTTATTGTCCTGTTTATTTGCCTAATGAATTTGAACAAATTGCTTCATTAAGCTCACATCTTACATTTAACTCAATGTCTGAATATCATAGATATATATCTTTGATTCGAGAAAATTATCCCGATATAAGCTGTGGAATCAGAATAAATCCGGAATACTCGGAAATTACAACAAATATATATAATCCTGCTATTCCCGAATCACGACTTGGAGTAAATATATCCGAATTTTCAGATACTTTACCTGAAGGAATTAATGGCTTACACTTTCATTTACTATGCGAACAGAATTCTTATGTCCTTGAACGAGTGATTGACAAAACCGAACAAAAATTTGGTCATCTATTCAAGCAGTGCAAATGGATTAATATGGGTGGAGGACATCTAATTACGAATAAAAACTATGATATCGAACATTTAATTTATATTTTAAAAAGGTTTAAAACAAAATATCCACAAGCTGAAATAATACTTGAACCGGGTGAAGCTGTCGGTTGGGAAACTGGCTTTTTAAAATCAACAGTTTTAGATATTATCAACAAAGACACAATAAAAATTGCAATGTTAAATGTGTCATTTGCTGCACACATGCCTGATACTCTTGAAATGCCATACAAACCTAATGTGCTTAATGCAATAAACTCTGAACCAAGCGAACATATTTATAAATTTGGTGGAACAACATGCTTAGCTGGCGATTACTTTGGAGATTATTCATTTCAAAAACCTCTTAAAACTGGAGATGATATAATTTTTTGTGATATGATACACTATACTATGGTTAAAACTACTTTTTTTAATGGAGTACAACACCCCGATATTGGAATAATTGACTCAAACAACAAGTTTCATATTGTAAAACAATTCACTTATGAGGAATTTAAAAACAAATTATCTTAATGTTTCCTAAGTATTTAGCACTATAATATTCTTTGATTAAAAATTATGTTTACAAAAATTAAATGTGCAAAAGATAAGTCTATTTGGACAGATTTCAATAGTTTTATTCGTAGAAACAGAAGACGATTCTTGGTGAAACAACGCCCTATTGTTATATGGCTAACAGGATTATCAGGTGCAGGAAAAACAACAATAGCAGAACAAATCAACAAAGCAATTTTACGAAAAGGATATTTTACCAAACACTTTGACGGAGATGAAATAAGAAAAGGCATTAATAGCGACTTAGGCTATAGCGAAGCAGACAGAAGAGAAAACATAAGGCGAATTTCGGAAATATCTCGTTTATTTTTAGATAGTGGCTTAGTTGTTATTTGTAGCTTTATTAGTCCAACAACCGAAATGCGACTAATGGCAAAAAATATTATTGGAAAAGATAGATTTATTGAAGTATATATTAACTCATCTATTGAAGTATGCGAAGCCAGAGACCCCAAAGGTTTGTACAAAATGGCAAGAGCCGGACTTTTGACAAACTTTACAGGTGTTGATTCAGTTTATGAGCCTCCGCAAAATCCAGATGTTGAATTAAAAACCGATTTATGGGATGTTACATACACTACAAAATATCTAATGAAAAATGTATTACATAAAATAAAATTTAGAAAATCATGGTTTCATATAAACTAAATCACCTTAAAGAACTTGAAGCAGAATCTATTTTTGTGATGCGAGAAGTAGCAGCTCAATTTGAGAATCCTTCTCTTTTATTTTCTGGAGGAAAAGACAGTATCGTTATGGTTCATATTGCATTAAAAGCCTTTTGGCCAGCAAAAATTCCATTTCCTTTAGTTCATATTGATACCGGACATAATTTTCAAGAAACTTTGGATTATAGAGACGAACTCGTAAAAAAAACTAACACTAAGCTAATTGTTGGATATGTGCAAGAATCTATTGATAAAGGACGAGTTGTCGAAGAAAAAGGCGTAGGTGCAAGTAGAAATATTTTGCAAACAGTAACCCTATTAGATACAATTGAGCAACATAAGTTCGACGCTTGTTTAGGAGGTGGAAGAAGAGATGAGGAAAAAGCAAGAGCCAAAGAAAGATTTTTTTCACACAGAGACGAATTCGGACAATGGAACCCAAAAAATCAAAGACCTGAACTATGGAACTTATATAACGGAAAAAAGTTAATGGGTGAGCATTTTAGAGTATTCCCATTGAGTAATTGGACAGAACTTGATGTATGGATGTATATAGCAATGGAAAAAATAGAAATGCCTTCTTTATACTATACTCACGAAAGAGATGTGTTTTATAGAGACGGTATATGGTATGCCACTGCTCCGTTTATGCAACTCAAAGAAAATGAAAAAATTGAACACAAACATGTTAGATGTCGAACAATTGGCGATATAACTTGCACAGGAGTTACCTTATCAAAAGCAGCAACAATTGACGACATTATTACCGAAGTAGCAGCATCAAGAATTACGGAAAGAGGTGGAAGATCAGATGATAAACGCTCAGAAGCTGCAATGGAAGACAGAAAAAAAGAAGGATATTTTTAAGTATAAAAACATTAAAAATGAACAATATAAAACCTCAAGAATATTTGAATATGGAGCTACTTCGCTTCATTACTGCAGGCAGTGTTGATGATGGAAAAAGTACACTCATTGGCAGATTATTATATGATACTAAATCTATTTTTGAAGATCAATACGAGGCTGTTGTTGATGCTAGCAACCGAAGAGGCGAAGAATATATTAACCTTGCCCTGCTGACAGATGGATTGCGAGCCGAACGAGAACAAGGAATTACCATTGATGTAGCATATCGTTATTTTCATACTCCTAAAAGAAAATTTATTATTGCCGATACTCCCGGACACATACAGTACACAAGAAACATGGTTACAGGAGCATCAACGGCAAATCTTGCAATAATTTTAATTGACGCACGAAAAGGCATTATTGAACAAACTAAAAGACACTCATTCATTGCGTCTTTATTAAAAATTCCTCACCTTGTTATCTGTATCAACAAAATGGACCTCGTTGATTACAATCAGGAAGTATATGATAAAATTGTTACAGACTTTCAAAATTTTGCCACAAAACTCGATATTGCTGATATTCATTTTGTTCCTATTAGTGCATTGAATGGCGATAATATTGTAAAACGGTCTGAACGAATGGACTGGTATCAAGGAACAACATTACTTTATATTCTTGAGAATGTTCATATTTCAAGTGATTTCAATATGATCGATTGCCGTTTTCCTGTGCAATATGTAATTAGACCATTCAATGATTCTTTTCATGATTATAGAGGATATGCAGGGCAAATTGCAGGAGGAGTATTCAAAAAAGGAGATGAAGTATTGATATTGCCGTCCGGATATACTTCTACTATTAAATCAATCGAAACTATGGACGGTCAAGTACAAGAAGCATTTCCACCTATGGCTGCCACAATTCTACTCGAAGATGATATTGATATTAGCAGAGGAGATATGATTGTTAGAATTAATAACAAACCTGAAGTAACACAAGATATGGATATAATGTTATGTTGGTTTAACGAAAAACCATTGCAAATAAATGGGAAATATTTCATAAGACATACAACAAATGACGCTAGATGTATCATTAAAGATATTAGATATAAATTGGATATCAATACTTTACACAGAATACAAGATTATAACGAAATTAAACTTAATGACATTGCTCGTATAAGTATCCGAACTACCAAACCTTTGCTTGTTGATAAATATAAATTAAACCGTAATACAGGAAGTATAATACTTATTGACGAACAAACAAACGAAACAGTAGCTGCTGGAATGGTAATTTAATGCCTATTAAAATCATTATATAACATTATTTAGAATCAGCCAATAAAATCTAATCTGAAAAACGATACCATTAATTCATTGATTATTTGTATTTTTGCCAACATTTTTAATCATTTTCATGTAAGTAAGTATGGAAGATATTAATAAAAACAAAAAAGACACTACTATAGAAAATACTGACAACATTGTGCATAGTATTGAGAATAACATTGTTCAAAACGACACCGACACTCATAATCCTACTGTTGAAGAACAATTAATTCAGGCTGAGAATAATGCAGTAATTGAACATGAAGAAACTCCCAATGTTGATGAAACAAAAGAGGAAATTCAGCAAGTTGTTGAGCCAACACAAACCAACATTGAATCGGAAACAAACATTCAAGAAACAAAGCAAGAAGATGATAATTTTGTTTCGATTGATGAAATTAAATCATGCGAAAATATCAATGAACTACTTGGCTTGGCAGAAAAAGTTATTCAAGATAGTAATTACCAAAGACTAAGAGAAATTTTTATAGTTGTTAGAGAAAAATATGATGCTCTTTTGTCTGAAATAGAACTTAATAATGAAGATGAAGAAAAATCAGAAGAAACTCAAATTGATAAAAACACTGTAATTCAGGATATTAAAGATAAATTTACAAGTATTAAATCTGGATTTTCTAAACGCAAAAAAGAGTATTTAGCACAACAAGAAGCTGAAAAACTTGAAAATTTATCAAAAAAACAACAAATTCTCGAAGAATTAAAAGTGCTTGTTGATTCGGAAGAAGAAACAATTCAGAAAACTTGGGAAGATTTCAAACAACTTCAAAATAAATGGAAAGACATTGGACAAGTGCCTCTAAAAGACAATCTTGACTTATGGAATAATTTTAATTTTTTAGTTGATCGGTTTTTAGACAAAGTTAAAATCAATAAAGAACTTCGCGATTTAGATTATAAGAAAAACTTAGAAACTAAAATTGAAATTTGTGAAAAAATTGAAGAGTTACTACTTGAAGATTCAGTTGATGACGCAACTCGCAAACTCAGAAGTTATCAATCTACATGGAGAGAAATAGGTTCTGTTCCTTATGATAAAAGAGAAGAAATAAATGAACGCTTTCAAAGAGCAATTGACAACTTTAATGAAAAACGAAAAGCTTTTTATGACATTATTAAAATTGAACTAAATAATAATTTAGAAATCAAAAAAGCACTTATTAAAAAAACACATGAAATAAACGAAAACGAAATTAGCTACATCAAAGAATGGAACTCCGCTACCGAACAGATGGAAGAACTATTCAGCCTTTGGAAATCTGCAGGCAATGTTCCTAAAAAAGACAATGTTGCTATCTGGGACGAATTTCGTGCTGAAATGAAAATATTTTACAATAAGAAAAAAATATTCTTTACAAAACTTAAAGAACAACAATTAGAAAACTACAATAAAAAACTTTTGCTATGCAAGCAAGCTGAAGCTCTTCAAGAAAGTAATGATTGGAAAAAAACCACTGAAGAGTTAATTAAACTGCAAAATGAATGGAAAACAATTGGTTCTGTTCCCAAAAGACATTCAGAAGCTCTGTGGAAACGCTTTCGTGCAGCCTGCGATGTTTTCTTCAATCGCAAACAAGACTATTTTGCAAATATTGACAGTATTGAAAATACTAATTTGCAAGCTAAAAAAGACCTAATTGAGCAAATACACAACTTTGAGTTTGGAGAGGACAAAGCACAAACTTTAATTGCAATCAAGGATTTTCAAAGAAAATTTATTGAAATTGGCAGAGTTCCTTTAAAAGAAAAAGATGCTATACAAAAAGAATTTTCACAAGTTATTGACAAACTTATGGAAAAACTAAAAATCAGTTCAAAAGACAAACATATATTAAGCATTAAAGCTAAATATGAGCATGTGGCAGGAACTGATGCAGGCAAAAATAATATGAAAAAAGAAGCTTTTCAAATTAATCATTACATTCAAAAACTTGAAAACGACATTAAGCTATGGGAAAATAATATTAGTTTTTTCGCAAAATCTAAAAATGCTGATATTTTGACAGCAGAATTTCAAGAGAAAATTGAAAAAGCAAAAGTTGAACTTATTTTCCAAAAAGAAAAATTAAAAGCCCTACAACAAATGTCAAAGTAGAGATGTTTATCAACTCTTTATAAATGTTCAATTTCAAAGAATATTTCAAACTAACGAGTGTTTATACATTCTTTTCCGCATTTCCGGCGATATTACAAATATTTGTTTATCCTATCATTGAGGGGAAAAATAGATTAGGAGCCAGTGATTTCGGACATCTTGAATTTATAGAAGTAATCATTTCTCTGTGTACTATCTTCATAGTTTTGGGAGCCGTTATTGCAGTTTCTCGATTTTATTATGACTATAATGAATCCAAAAAAGATTTAAATAGCTTAATATCAAGCATTACTAGTGGTATTATTATCAGATTTTTCATATTGCTCGGAATCACTTTTTTAATAGCGCCATTAATCGGAAAATTATTTCACGACCCTGCTCTTCAACAATTTTACAAATACGGACCTCTTTTAATTGTAGCTGCATTAACTCGAAGCATAACCGGTGTTGCCACTATGTTGTTTCGTAACGAAAAACGAGTTAGAAATTTTATTATTGTCAGCTTTTTCTATGCGGTTTTTCGCTCTGGTTTTCAACTCATTGGAGTACTTTATTTTGATATGTCTTTTTTGGGTTTTGTTTATGGAACAGCAATTGGAGGTGCAATAGTTTCAATAGGAGTTATTATTTATCTGTACAAGCGTTGTGGAGTAAAATATAAAAAGGATATTTTAAAACCTGTTTATTCATTTTCAATTCCATTAGTATTTAACGACTTAATATTTTGGGGAATAGTTTTTATTGACCGCTTTTTTATGCTTTCTAATCCGCACCAGCTTGGAATTTATGGCAATGCAATGAAATTTGCAATGGGAATTCAACTTTTACTTCAAGGAATGGCAAGTGCGGTACAGCCCGAGCTTTTCAGATTATTTAAACAAGGTGTTGATAAAACACAAAAAGAAATAAAAACTATCTCAAACCTTTTTATCGTACAATCAATTCTTATAGTTGCCATCAGCGTTATCCCGACAATGCTATTTATTACCTCTTTTTATGAAACCGACCTTTTACTATCTGCAGGATTGTTACCAATTATTTTCACTCGTTTTATTCTTATCGCACAATACCAAGTATATTCATGGGGCGCAATTTATATGAAAAAAACGAAATTATTCTTTATTATCAACGCTTTTGTATTTACTATTTCAGTTTTTTTAAATTACTTTTTAATACCTCCTTATGGATATTATGGAGCAATTATTACTTTTTTAATTGCATACACTCTACAAGTTTTCTTTTTCCGACTAGCTTCCATTTCATTACTAAAAATACAATGGAACGATTTAAAGATATTCTATTTTCCCCTAAGTATAGTATTTTTAGCTTGTATCATTGAGTTTTTTAAATTAAAATATCAATTAAATCAATTTCTAACATCTGGAATGTTCACTTTGTACATAATCATAAGTTTGTTATTATTGTATAAAAATGAAGTAAAAAGAATAATGAATAAAATAAAAACTCAGAAACTCAACATTTAGCAAGCACTTAAAACAATGTACTAAATATCGTCAAATAAATACCTTATCGAAATATCCAAAAAAGCACTAACTTTACAGATTAAATACTTATAAACATGAAAGGAATTATATTAGCAGGTGGTAGTGGCACACGACTTTATCCGCTTACTGTAGCGGTAAGCAAGCAAATGATGCCAATTTATGACAAACCAATGATTTATTATCCTCTATCAATCTTGATGATGTCAGGTATAAATGAAATCTTAATAATTTCAACACCTGAAGACCTACCAAACTTTCAACGATTATTAGGAGACGGACACTCATTAGGGTGCAAGTTTAGCTATGCCGAACAAGCTGTCCCTAACGGTATTGCACAAGCATTTGTTATTGGAGACAAATTTATTGGAAATGATCAAGTTGCATTAATACTTGGAGATAATATTTTTTATGGCACAGGAATGAACAAAGTTTTACAAGCATCAAACAAACCTGATGGAGCCACAGTATTTGCATATCATGTTGCCGACCCACACAGATATGGAGTTGTTGAATTTGATAAAAACATGAAAGCAATTTCCATTGAAGAAAAACCACAAGTTCCAAAGTCAAATTATGCAGTAACCGGACTATATTTTTATGATAACGATGTTGTAAATATTGCCAAAAACTTGCGTCCGAGTAATAGAGGAGAATATGAAATTACTGATATTAATAAGGAATATTTATTAAGAGGCAAACTCAAAGTTGAAGTTTTTGGTCGCGGTGTTGCATGGCTTGATACCGGCACTTTCAACTCGCTTTTGCAAGCGTCTCAGTTTGTTGAAGTAATTGAGAGCAGACAAGGATTAAAAGTAGGCTGTATTGAAGAAATAGCTTATCGCATGAAATTTATCAATAAAGAGCAATTAACAGAACTAGCTAAGCCATTGCTAAAAAGTGGTTATGGTTCATACTTATTATCAATTTTAGAACAATAATTTATGAGATATATTTTAGTTACAGGAGGCTCAGGATTTATTGGTAGTTGCCTTTGCGAAAAACTTCTCGAAAATCCCGAAAATTATTTAATTATTGTAGATAATTTAAGTACAGGCTGCAAAGAAAAATTACCTACGAAACACAAAGATAGATGGAAATTCATCAAATGTAATGTTAATGACTTGAACGATATTGGGCAAGTTTTTATGGGATTTCAATTTGAATATGTTTTCCATTATGCTGCTGTTGTTGGCGTACAAAGAACACAAGAAAATCCTGTGTTAGTATTGAATGATTTGCATGGTATTGAGCATATTTTGAAGCTAAGCAAAAACTCAAATGTAAAACGAGTATTTTTCAGCAGTTCTTCTGAAGTTTACGGCGAACCTGTTGAATTTCCGCAAAATGAAAATACAACTCCTTTAAATTCGCGTATCCCCTATGCTATTGTCAAAAATGCAGGAGAAGCATATCTTAAATCATATCACAAAGAATATGGATTAGATTATACAATTTTTCGCTTTTTCAACACATACGGACCTAAGCAGAGCAAAGATTTTGTTATGTCTAGATTTATTAATTTAGTATTAGCCAACAAACCAATTACAATTTACGGAGATGGCTATCAAACAAGAACATTTTGCTATATTGATGACAATATTGATGCAACATATAAAATTTTTGAAGAAGCTACAAAACTTGATAATTACCCAAATGAAGTTGTAAATATTGGAAATAATAATGAAATTCCGATTGTTGAACTTGCCGAAACGATTATAAAACTAACTAACTCAAACACTAAACTCAAGCACATGCCACCACTTGAAGAAGGCGATATGAGAAGGCGTTTACCAGACATTAGCAAAATGATGCAAGTGCTTCAAAGAGAGTTAGTTCCGCTTGAAAAAGGCATAAATCACATACTCCAAGACACTAGATTTATTATATAAATATGGAAAAATTAAAATACTATAAAGATTTTTTTGAAAAAAACCTACACAAAGAATCATTTATATCTGAACCAATTAGATTATATGAACCTATACAGTATTCATTATCTCTATCTGCAAAAAGATTAAGACCTGTATTGTGTTTGTTATGCTCAGACATGTATGGTGGCGACATTAAAAAAACAATTCCAGCAGCAATAGCACTAGAAATATTTCATAATTTCACGCTTGTGCATGATGATATTATGGATAATTCACCTATGAGAAGAGGAGTGCCAACGGTATATAAAAAGTGGAATACAAATATTGCAATACTTTCGGGAGATGTTATGTTTGCAAAAGCTTATGAATATGTTGCTCAGATTGAATCTAATTGTCTTAAACCTATTTTAGACATCTTTACTTATACAGCTATAGCAGTTTGCGAAGGGCAACAATATGACATTGATTTTGAGGAATTAAACAATGTTACAATCAATGATTATTTTAAAATGATTGAGCTTAAAACTGCTGTTCTAATTGGGGCATCAATGCAAATCGGGGCTCTTATTGCTAAAACTTCTGTTGAGCAAGCCAAGCTACTATACAATATGGGAATTAAAATGGGCTTAATTTTTCAACTTCAAGATGATTTATTAGATATTTTTTCTGACGAGAATGTGTTTGGGAAAAAAAATGGAACTGACATAGTTGCTGGTAAAAAAACTATTTTATTTCTAAAAGCATTAGAACTACTTAATCATGGGGAAAAAGAAGAGTTTTATGTATATTATACCGAGCAGCAACAAAACAATGACGAAAAAGTTCAATATGTAAAAAGTACTTATGAAAAATTAGATATTAAAAAGCATGTTGTAACGCTGATGAATAAATTGCATCAAGAATTTTTACAGCTTATAAATCAATCTCAAGGCAATAAAGAGCATTTAAGTGTTCTCAAAGAATTTGCCGAATCTTTATTAGTTAGAGAATTGTAATTTTCTCCAAAGCCTTTTGCAAAACATTAGGCAAAGCTGTTTTATCAGTTCCACCAGCAGTAGCATATTGTGCTTGTCCACCGCCGCCACCTTTAATTTCTTTTGATAATTCCTTAATTATATTCCCTGCATGCAAGCCTTTGTTTTCTGTCAAGTCGTCAGATAAAATAATGGTCAGTGAAACTTTATCACTATGTATATTCCCAAATACAAAATAAAATGATTGTTTTGCAATTTTTCTCATTTCAAATGCAAGAGTTTTTATATGCGAATGTGGTAGCGACAATTGCCAAGAATGAGTAAGAATACCATTTTCAATTTGAGCATCTTTAATCAAGTCTTTAGCTTTTTCACTAATACTTGCAACTTCCATCTCTTCAATCTTTTTCTCGCACCCTTTTAGTGTATCTTTCAAGTTTTCAACCGCTTCAACTAAATTGGATTGGTTATTTAATGCAAGTTTTAATTCTTGTGTTACTTTCCATTGTTCTTGCATCAAATTAAATGCTGCACTTCCTGTAATTGCCTCAATTCGCCTGATTCCAGCAGCTATTGCCCCTTCTGAAATAATTTTAAACAATCCTATTTCACCTGTTTGAGAAACATGTGTTCCACCGCACAATTCTATGGAACTACCAAAACGAATTGTCCTAACAACATCTTCATATTTTTCTCCAAATAAAGCAATTGCACCCTCATCAATAGCTTGATTATATGGAATATATCTATTTTCAATTAAATTTACATTACTTCTGATTATATCATTTACAATTTTCTCAACTTGAAGAATTTCTTCGGAATCCATTTTATTGAAGTGAGAAAAGTCAAATCTCAAATAATCAGTAGCAACAAGAGAACCTTTTTGTTCAACATGCTCGCCTAAAATTTTTCTTAATGCAAAGTGCATAAGATGTGTCGCAGTATGATTATTTTTTATCTTCTGCCTATTCCCTTCATTAACGACCGCATTAAATGTAGCTCTCAAATCTTTGGGTAATTCTTCCGAAACATGAATAATCATATCTATTTCTTTCTTTGTATCAATGATTTGAACAGTGCCACCATCGTTAGAAATATATCCGGTATCACCAATTTGCCCTCCACTTTCAGCATAAAATGGAGTTTTGTCAAACACTAAATGATAAATTGTTTTGCCTTTTCTAAGTGTTGAACGATATTTTAAAATATTTACAGGACTTGTCAATACATCATAACCTACGAACTCAGTTTTTTGTTGCTCCAATAGAATAATCCAATCGTCAACTGCTGCTGCTGCATCTTTTCGACTTCTCTCTTTTTGCTGATTTAACAATGCTTCAAATCCTTGCATGTCAACAGTATAGTTTTTTTCTTTTGCCATCAAAGCGGTTAAATCAATTGGAAAACCAAATGTATCATATAGTTCAAATACAAATTTTCCTTCTAAAATTTTATTTTCAGAGTGTTTAGAAATATATTCTTCAAATTTTTCAATACCTATTTGCAAAGTTCTTAAAAACGAACTTTCTTCTTGAAATATAATATTTTCAATTAATTGCTGCTGTTTTTGAAGTTCCGGAAAAGAATGTCCCATATCTTCAACTAATCCCTCAACCAATAAGTAAATAAATGGTTGGTCAAGTTTAAGGAAAGTATAAGCATAGCGTACAGCACGCCTTAAAATTCGTCTAATTACATATCCAGCTTTAACATTAGACGGAATTTGCCCATCAGCAATAGAAAATGCAACCGCTCTAACATGGTCAGCAATTACTCGAAAAGCAATATCTGTTTCATTTTTATCTCCATATTTTATTCCTGAAATTTCGGAAATTTTTGAAATAGATTTTGCAAAAATATCAATATCATAATTTGAATTCTTTTGTTGCACCACACGACACAAACGCTCAAAGCCCATGCCCGTATCAACATGTTTATTTTTTAATAAATGTAACTGCCCTTTAGCATCACGATTAAATTGAATAAATACAAGGTTCCATATTTCAATTACTTGCGGATGATCTTTATTAACAAGCAAACTACCTGAAATGCGTTTCTTTTCTTCTTCACTTCTTAAATCCAAATGCAATTCAGAAGAAGGACCACAAGGTCCCGTTTCTCCCATTTCCCAAAAATTATCTTTTTTATTCCCGGGTAAAACTCTTTCTTTTGGAAGAAATTGTTCCCAAATTGATTTTACTTCTGCATCTGCTTCTAAATTTTCGCTTTTATCACCTTCAAAATATGTTGCATACATTATGTTTTCAGAAATATTATATACATCTTTCAACAACTCAAATGCCCATGCAATAGCTTCTTTTTTAAAATAATCTCCAAACGACCAATTGCCAAGCATTTCAAACATAGTATGATGATAAGTATCATGTCCTACTTCTTCAAGATCATTATGTTTTCCTGACACTCTAAGGCATTTTTGCGAATTAGCCACTCTAGTATATTCTGCTCGTTTATTATCAAGAAAAATATCTTTAAATTGATTCATCCCCGCATTAGTGAACATAAGAGTAGGGTCATTTTTCACTACAATTGGAGCCGATGAAACAATTTGATGTTGCTTAGATTGAAAAAAGTCGAAAAATAATTGTCTTATCTCTAAAGATGTTTTCATAGGTGTATAATGTATAAAACTTTGCAAAGTTACATGATTTATTAAATTGAAAATGTGTTTAAAACAGAATGAACTAACGCCCTCATTATCATGCAATAAGCAAAAAAATTAAGATAAATTTTTTATTTCTATTAGTGCATAGAAATAAAAAAAGTCATCTAAAACAATCTAATTATATCCATACCATTAGCATAAAGAACTAATAGTAATAAGAATATCATACCTGCAATTTGAGAATATTCAATAAATTTATCATGTGGTTTTTTGCCTGTAATAACTTCCCAAATTAGAAACAACACATGCCCGCCATCAAGTGCAGGAATCGGCAATAAATTCATAATTGCAAGTATTATTGATATTAAAGCAGTAAGTGACCAGAATGCGAGCCAATCCCACTGACCTGGAAATAAATTTCCTATTGCTATAAAGCCTCCTACACTTTTATACGCTTCAGTTTTTGGAGAAAATATAATACGCAATTGTTTGAGATACATTACTGATGTACTATATGTTTTTACAATTCCTGCAGGGATTGCTTGAAAAAAGTTATATTCCTTAGTATTAAAATCAAAAAACGCACCCATACTTGTCAATTGTATTCCTATTAATCCAGATGAAGGCACAATCAATTTTGTTGTTAATGTATCTGACTGACGAATAAAGTGTAAATCAATTTCTGAATCTATATTTTCTTTAAGTGCTATTCTAAACTCATTAAAAAATGGGGTCGAAATATCATTAACTCCAATTATTCTATCTTCAATTTCTAAACCCGCTTCTTTTGCAACAGATTCACTTGCAAATCCTGCTACTTGAGTTGGAAATCTTGGAGAAATAAAATCAACTTTCTGTTCTCTAATCATTTTAGCAATAATATCAGATTCGACGGAAATATCAATTATTTCTTCGTTTCTATCTACAGTAATTACCTTTGGTTTTCCTAAAATAATATGTTCAATTATTTCTGTAAAATCATCAATTTCTTTATTATCAATTCTAATAATTTTATCTCCATTTTGCAAGCCCATATCTAAGGCACTTTGTTCACAAGCTATGCCATATTTTACCGAACTATTAGGCAAATATTGCTCTCCATATATGAATAGAATAAATATGTAAATAATAAAAGCAAGTATAACATTCATTGTAACGCCGGCAATCATTATAATCAATCGTTGCCATGCAGGTTTTGAACGAAATTCATAAGGTTGAGGTTCTTGCTTTAATTGTTCTTTATCCATTGACTCATCAATCATTCCGGCAATTTTCACATAACCACCCAAAGGCAACCAACCAATACCATAAATTGTTTCACCTTTTTTAAATTTAAAAATTGAAAACCAAGGATTAAAAAATAAATAAAATTTCTCCACTCTGGTCTTAAATATCTTAGCGGCAATAAAGTGTCCAAATTCGTGGAGCAAGACAAGTATTGACAAACTCAAAAGTAATTGTGTAATTTTAATTAGAATCGTCATAAAAATTATTTCAAATTTATTTTTTTATCAAATTTTGTGCAAATATACGAGTGTTTTTATCAGTATCGAATAAATCTTCAATATTGGGGGTTTTTATAAAATAGTTTGACTGTAACATTGTTTTTTCAATAATGTTCGGAATATCAATAAATTTAATTTCGTCAGACAAAAAAGCTTGTACAGCTATTTCATTAGCAGCATTCAATATACATGGCATATTGCCGCCTTTGTCAATGGCATCATAGGCTAATTGCAAACAAGGAAACAACTCTAAATCGGGTTTAAAAAACTGTAAATCAGGACATTTACTAAAATCTAACCTTTGAAGTTTAGATTCCATCCTATTTGGAAAGCTAAAGGCATATAAAATAGGGAGTTTCATATCGGGTAATCCAAGTTGTGCTTTAATAGAACTATCTTTATATTGAACCATTGAATGAATAATAGACTGCGGATGAACGATTACATCTATTTGCTTGTGAGATATTTTAAACAAATGTTTTGCTTCAATAACTTCCAAGCCTTTATTCATCATGCTAGCAGAATCTATTGTGATTTTTTTACCCATTGACCAATTGGGGTGCTTGAGGGCATCTTTCAATCTTACACTTTTCAATTGTTCTTTGGTATAATTTCTAAAAGGGCCCCCTGAAGCCGTAAGTATTATTTTCTCTACACTTGATTGAAACTCACCTATCATAGACTGAAACACAGCAGAATGTTCAGAATCAACAGGAAGTATTGCAGACCGATTATTTCGAGCCTCTCGCACTATATAATCACCTGCCACCACCAAAACTTCTTTATTGGCTAAGGCAATATGTATTGAAGCTTTGATTGCATTTATTGCTGAACGCAAGCCTGCAAAACCAACCAAAGCAATTAGCAACATATCAATATTGGAGTTTGATGCACTGTCGGCTATCGAGTCTTCGCCAGCAAACACTTTGATGTCTGTGCCAGCCAAGCCATCTTTTAAAATTTTATATTTATCAACATTGCCTATCACAACCATATTAGGCTTAAACTCCAATGCCTGTGCCATCAAAATTTCGGCATTATTGTTGGCACTAAGCGTTTCAACCACAAATTGATCAGGAAAAGCCCTTACAATATCTAGCGCCTGACGACCTATTGAGCCTGTTGAGCCTAAAATTCCTATACGCCGAACTTCCATATTAGTGTTTATCTTTTTTTAATAATTAAGAAATATTGCCGGATTAACGGGTACACCATTTATCCACATTTCAATATGCAAGTGAGGACCTGTTGAAATTTCTCCTGTATTACCTGAAATAGCAATAGGTTCTCCTCCTTTTACTTTATCTCCTTCTTTTTTGAACAAAGCAGAATTATGTTTATATACTGAAATTAAATTATTCGGATGTTGTATTATTATCATATTTCCAAACTGATAAGACCATCTGGCAAGGATTACAGAACCGTCTCTAATAGCCAAAATTGGAGACTCAACTGGAGTAACAATATCAATGCCATAATGAAAAATGGCAGGCAAAAACTCTTGAGAAATAACACCATTTACAGGCTTTGTATATAAAAATGGCTCCAATGTACTTGATATACTAGCCCCATGTTCTGCTACCTGATTAGCTTCTACTTTATGTTCTGAAGCATCAATAAATTTACTCACTTCGCCAAAATCAATTCTTTGAAAGTTTGCTGTTCCTGACAATACAACCATCAAACTATCAAGATATTGAGAAGTTACCGTTACAACTGTTTTCAAGCTGTCCGATTCTCGCGAAAGCCGATATAGACGGTTTCTATCTTCAACATT
>CAZKDV010000010.1:36288-41001 GCA_964551645.1 uncultured Bacteroidales bacterium
CTGGAATATATTCTCTAATTGGCGTAAAAGCGATAAGAACTACTATTGTTACAATTAATAAAAAAGATAAAGATGTTGCAACTACAAATACATTCATACGAGATAATTTGAATGACAACTTTTCTTCAAAAGTGCTATCATTCATTATTACAAGTCGATATTTTGTAAATAGCTTTTTTGATAAAAATGCCTTTAACTTATTAAGCATATACTAATTCAATGTGATTTGCAAAATTACTGATATTTGGCAAGAGTTTTAAAAAAAATAATACAAAAAAACCCTACACTTCAATATTGTTGTTGTGTAGGGGTTTAAGAAATAATAATTTAAAAAATGATTATTGTACAATAAATGGTTTAACAAATCTTGTACCCATAGCATTCATAGAAATAAAGTAATTTCCTGTTGTAAGCTCATTAATATCAATTGATGTTGTGTGTGTTCCAATTGTTTGATATCCTAAATTAACGCTATTGACAACTTGTCCGTTAATGTTGATAATTTCAAATGTAACATCAGTATTGTGTTGTAGTGCAAAATCAATGTTTGCAACTTCAGAAACTGGATTAGGATAAACAGTCATTTGCATTCCGTGGAAGAAATCATGTGAATTGATGTTTGCAGATGAGTTATCAACAACGGCAAATAGTGGAATATTAACATTCAAAGTTCCGTTTGTTCCGAAATCAGTACTAATCCATAGATATTGATTTGGATCTCTACTGTATTGAGCATAATGCAGTCCTAATCCGTTGCCTGGCTCGTCGCATGGCATATAAGCTGTATCTGAATAAGTAACTAAAGCTGTAAAATCTGCTACTATAGCAAAATCTTTACTTATTGTAACGCTTTCTTCAAATGGGAAATAATTTAATCCTAAATTTGGATTCCAAAGTGTATCAATACTATTGATTGACATTGAAGCTGTTCCAAGTGGCGTACCTTGATAATACGCAGGTCCAGGTCCTTTAATATAATTTTCTCCTTGTTTTCCAACAATAGTTTCTTCGTCGCCCATAGCATATAATGATACAACAACTTTAGAATGTGGATTTGCAGAAATGTTTTCTTTTCCAATAATCATTGCCAAAGCTCCAATAATTTTAACAGTATTACCTTCATTAATATAACATTGAGCCCAATAACTTAATGAATAATCTTCTATTGGATCATAATTAGTTCCAAACCAATATCCAATTCTCTTTCCGTCAGAGGTGGTTAATTGATAAGTATAAATAGCAACTTCAGGATATGCAAACATTGGCATACCAGTATTCCAACCTATGGTATCATTTTCAGTTTTAAGGTATTGACGATCTAACACCTTAGGAACGTTAACTTGTTCTGCACCATAATTAATTGTTTTTGGCTCCATTTGGCCAAACACTAAGCCTGTTACAAATAACAAACTAAACAAAATGTAAAACTTTTTCATAATTGTATAAATTTCTTTAATTAATAATTTTATGCAAAGATACACTTTATTTTATCATTTTATTAACTTTTTTACAAGTTGAATCGTTTCTTCTGAAAAACTATCCCCGCTTAACATTTTTGCTATTGCTTCAATACGAGAAGTATTCTCAACATATTTCATGCTTGTTATACTATGCTTTTCCGTTTCTGATTTTTCAACTATTATATGTTTATTAGCTTTTGCCGCAACTTGAGGCAAATGACTAATAGCAATAAGTTGTATGCTTAATCCCATATTTTTAAAAATTACTGCCATTTTTTTTGCAACTTCTCCCGAAATGCCTGTATCTATTTCATCGAAAATTAACGTAGGCAACTTTGAACTTTCTGCAATTATTGACTTTAATGCCAACATTAATCTTGACATCTCGCCTCCTGATGCTACTTTATACAATTCTTGCGGCAGTTCACCTTTATTGGCAGAAAACAAAAACAAAAGATTATCTATTCCTTTAGCTGTAATATCATTGATGGTAGTAGTTTTTACTTTAAAAACCGCATTTGGCATTCCCAAATCTGTCAATATTGCTTTTACTTTTCCTTCAAGTTGAGGAATAATTAAATGTCGCTTTTGAGATAGCATTTGAGCTACTGAAAACAACTCTACTTCTTTATTTTTTATTTCTTTAATTAAATTTTCAAGTTTTTCTTTATCATCATCAACGCTATTTACTTGATTTTGAAACTTTTCTTGCAGTTCAAACAACTCGTTCAAATTATTAACTTTATGCTTATACAATAAGTTGTTCAACTTATCTAAACGAGTTTTTACAGTTTCTGCTTTAGCCGGATCAACATCAATATTGTGTTCTAACGATGAAATTTCTTGTACAATATCGTCTAACTCAATTTTAACCGATATTAGTCTGTCATTCAAGTCGGCAATATCTGAAATAACTGAAACTATTGTACTAAAAGAATTGGATATTACTTGTAGTTTTGATATTATATTATCTTCATTGCTCTTTAAGTTAGTTAATGCTTCATTGATAACTAATTTTATTTTTTCTGCATTTTCAAGGACAAGCAATTCTGATTCTAAACTTTCAATCTCATCAAGTTTTGGGTCAAATTCAGATATTTCATTTAATAAAAAACCTATGTAATCAAGTTCGCGTTCCTGTTTTTGTATGTTTTTCTTTATTTCCTCTATTTGCTCTTTCAAATTAAGATAGTGATTATACATCACAATGTATTGAGAATATAATTCGGTTGTACCTGCAACTGCATCAATCAATTCAAGATGAAAATAATTTTTTGAAAGCAAAAGTGTTGAATGTTGTGAATGAATGTCAATTAGTTTTTCTGTAATGATTTTTAAGATGCTTAATGTAACAGGAGTATCATTTATAAAAGCTCTAGTTTTGCCAGTTGGCAATATTTCTCTGCGAATAATGCAAATATCTGAATAATCAATATTATTTTCAATAAAAAACTGAGGAGATATTATATTATATATCCGAAATTCTCCTTCTATAATACATTTTTCGTCCGAAACAATACTTGTGTCAGCTCTTTCGCCTAGTAGTAAAGACAAAGCACCTAAAAATATTGTTTTTCCTGCACCAGTTTCACCTGTAACGACAGTAAATCCATCATAAAACTTGATAGAAAGTTCTTTTATGAGGATATAATTTTTGATGTATAACTCTGAAAGCATCTTCTCAACTAATTAGAGTTAAGAATATCATTATATTTTGATGAATTTGCAGGGTCAATATTTTTAAGTATGGTAACAACTTGCATTTTCTCGCTTGGAGGCGCTGGTGTAAACAAATTAATTAATTCATCACTTTTAGCTGTCATAAACAAAGAAACAAAAAACAAACCCGGTCTTTGCCTATATACCTTTTGTATTTGCGACAATGCACTTGAAATTGATTGTCTTCCTATGCTCAAATCATCAGCAAGCATATCTAAACCCTGCAAATGATAATCGTATAATGCCATACGCATATCCGAATATGATTGATTTAGCAAATTCTCTATCATCCAATATCTGTTTCTTTGGCTCTCAAATGATTTCCACCCTTTATCTTGAACATTTTGGCAAGCATTTATTATTGATTGTGCTTTATCATAATATGGAGTTCCTCCCATAGGAGAAAAAGAATCCATATCAATACCTATAATCATATATGCATAAAAAGATAGTACTGCTGCCAAATTTGTAGTGAAAGTATTTTCAATATATTCTATTGGCTGTCCTGACATATACTTAAATGTAAAATCCTTATCAAGATGGTTAAACATAACAGTGTTGTACGAAGCATTAAAAACCGGTCTTCGAGACTGCACTTGAATTGTTGCGGTAAAATTTTCCATATTATCCCAAGCAGAAACATTTATTAAAATGTTAGCATCAATTCTTTCGTTGTGTAAAAACTTATAGTTTGTCCACTGTCTATTATTCATAAATTCATACACATCTTTTTGCAATTGCTCAAAAACACTTTTATCGCTTGTTTGTACTTGAGAACTTGTAACCTGAATAGTGCATATTAATTCCTGTCCATTTAGCACACTTGCAAACAAGAAAAACATTGAAGAAATGAAGATAGTTAAATATCTCATATTGAAGATTTTTTTATAAAAGTATTAAAAATGTATGATACTATATCGTTTGCAACTTCAACTTTTGTTTTAAGCGGTAATTCGATAATCCTATTTTTATCAATAATTGTAACTTTATTTGTATCTACATTAAAACCGCTACCCTTATCGTTTAGTGAATTTAGTATAATGCAATCAGCATTTTTAGAGTCTAACTTCTTTTTTGCATTTTCAAGTTCATTATTAGTTTCAAGGGCAAAACCGACTAAAACTTGATTATCTTGCTTTTTTTCACCCATCTCTTTTAAGATGTCAATTGTAGGTTTCAACTCAATAATTAGTGTATTTTTGGCTTTTTTAATTTTTTCCTCCAATTGATATTCCGGGGTATAATCAGCAACTGCAGCTGCCATAACAATAATCTCGTTTTCCGAAAAATGCTTCATGCACTCGCTGTGCATTTCCGAAGCTGTTTGTATATTAACTACTGAAATATTGGGGTGAGCAACCACAATATCTGTTGGTCCCAAAATTAAGCTCACTTTAGCTCCTTTATCAGCAAAGTTTTTTGCTATTTCACAACCCATTTTCCCTGACGAATGATTGCCAATAAAGCGTACGGGATCAATGGCTTCATAAGTGGGTCCGGCACTTACTAAGACTTTTGTATTTTGAAAAATATT
>CAZKDV010000011.1:0-36781 GCA_964551645.1 uncultured Bacteroidales bacterium
AAGGTTCACTAAGTCTGACAATCGCTGGACGAAAAGAGCTGCGGCTGTGTCTTTGATTATTCTGGCTCGCAAGGGCAAGTTTTTGACCGATGTTTTTGAAATTGCAGATATTTTAATGTTCGACCCAGATGATTTGGTTCAAAAAGGCTATGGCTGGCTGTTGAAAGTGGCTAGCAAAGCACATCAAAATGAAGTGTTTCAATATGTGATGGACAATAAGCATCAAATGCCACGCACATCTCTGAGGTATGCTATTGAGAAAATGCCCAAAGAACACAAGCAACAGGCTATGGCTAAATAATAAGTTGTGCATTGTTTAAGACAAATTGTCATATAGTTTTTTTAATTTGCTTTATGTTTATGCTTTTGATTTTAAACTTAGAATATAAGTGTGTTACACTTGAATTTTGAACATAAATAAACTTATTGAAAAGTAAAATAGGTTTGAATTTTTGCTTTGGTACATCATTTGATAAAAGCATATCAGTATTTTAAAAAAAATGATGATATGAAACAAGAAGGTAAAATCAATGTTCAAACTGAAAACATTTTCCCAATTATTAAACAATTTTTATACACTGAGCAAGAAATATTTTTGAGAGAGTTAGTGTCAAATGCTGTTGATGCTACTACAAAATTGAAATTATTAGCTTCTCAAGGCAAGTTTGCAGGCGAATTGGGCGATCTTACAATAGAAGTAATTCTTGATGTTAAAGCCAAAACTCTTACTATTCGCGACTCAGGTATTGGAATGACAGCCGAAGAGGTTGATAAATATATTAATCAGATAGCTTTTTCAAGTGCCGAAGATTTTGTGAAAAAATTAAAAGGAAAAACTGAGCTTGATAAAACTGGTTTAATTGGACATTTCGGATTAGGGTTTTATTCGGCTTTTATGGTAGCCGACAAGGTTGAAATTCACACTAAAACATACAAAAAAGGTGCAGGTTCAAAAGCAGTAAAATGGGAATGTACTGGAAGTCCCGACTATATTATTGATGAATCTGACAAAAAAGACAGAGGTACTGATATTGTCCTTTATATTAGCGATGATGCTAAAGAATATCTTGACGAATATAAAATTCTTAATTTACTAACAAAATATTGCAAGTTTCTGCCTGTGCCAATTCGCTTTGGAGACAAACAAGAATCAGTAAAAAAAGAAGGCGAAAAAGATAAAGACGGGAATGATGTGTATGAAACGATTACAACTCCAAGAATAATTAATAATACCGACCCGATTTGGAAAAAATCACCACAAGGATTAACAATTGAAGAATACGAAAATTTCTATTCCGAACTATATCCTGCAACATTTGAAAAACCATTGTTTAATATTCACATAAATGTTGATTATCCTTTCAATTTGACAGGTGTATTGTATTTTCCGAAATTGAAAAAGAATTTTGAAGTTCAAAGAGATAAAATTCAATTATACAGCAATCAAGTATTTGTAACAGATTCGGTTGAAAACATAGTGCCTGATTTTCTTACTTTATTGCATGGAGTGATTGATTCGCCAGATATTCCTTTAAATGTTTCGCGAAGTTCGTTGCAAGCAGATTCTAATGTGAGAAAAATTTCAAAACATATTACTAAAAAAGTAGCCGATAAATTAGAAGAAATATTTAAAGCAGATAGAACATCTTTTCAAGAAAAATGGGAGGATATTAAGATATTTATTGAGTACGGAATGATTAGCGAAGAAAGTTTTAGCGACAGAGCTTCGAGTTTTTGTTTGTTGAAAAACACTGAAAACAATTACTATACTTTTGAAGAGTATAAAAATTTAATCGGTGCACAACAAACTGATAAAGACGAACATATAGTTTATTTATATGCCACTGATCCTGTTCAGCAACATACTTATATTACAAAAGCAAGAAGTAAAGGTTATGATGTATTGGTGTTCGATTTGCCAATTGATGCACATTTTGTGAATTATTTAGAGCAGAAATTTGAAAAAACGCATTTCAAAAGAGTTGATGCCGATGTGATTGATAAGTTAATTGAAAAAGAAGAAATCAAAGAAGAAAATAAACTTAATGAAGATGAAGTAAAGCATCTGAAAGAATTAGTTGAAGCTCAATTGCAAAATCGTCAAGGATTTACTGTTCAAGTTGAGAACTTAGGCAAAGACGAAGCACCGGTGCTGATTACACAGCCTGAATTTATGCGAAGAATGAAGGATATGTCAAAAGCAGGTGGCGGAATGGATTATATGGCAATGATGCCCGAAAGTTATAATGTGATAATAAATAATGCTCATCCAAGTATTGAAACTATTGCTAAAGATGAACAAAATGAGGAGGCAAAACAAACAATTTCGCAATTGCTCGACTTGGCTTTGTTGGCACAAGGATTATTGAAAGGAGAGGAGCTGACAAGTTTTATCAACAGAAGTTATGATTTTTTGAAAAAATAAGTAAACATGGAAAATTTCACTATCCACAATCCGACTAAGGTTTATTTTGGTAAAAATGTAATTGAAAAACTACCAAAAGTTATATCTGAATATAAATCTGTTTTGTTATTGTATGGACAAGGCTCAATAAAGAAAAATGGTATTTATGATGAAATAATAAAGCAACTTAAACAAACAAATATTCATATTTACGAATATAGTGGAATTAAATCCAATCCAATTATTGAAGATGTAAATAAGGCTTCTGACTTAGTTAGAAAAAATAATATCGAATGTATTTTAGCTGTTGGCGGTGGTAGTGTCATTGACTCGGCAAAGGCTATTGCGGCTTCTGCTCCTTACTCTAATGATGCTTGGGATTTATTTACAGGAAATTTAATCCCAAATAAAGCAGTTCCAATTTTTGCAGTTCTCACGCTTGCTGCCACCGGTTCTGAAATGAATGGCTTTGCTGTTGTTCAGAATGAAATGTTGAAACGCAAGGATTCTTTTTACAGTAATTTTGTTTATCCCAAAGTTTCATTCCTTGCCCCGAAATATACAAATTCAGTATCACCCGAATATACGGCTTATGGTTTGGCTGACCTTGTTGCTCATGCTTTAGAAGCATATTTTGGCAATGGTGATGCTCCTCTTTCGGATAAGTTTGTCGTTTCAATTGTCAAAGAAGCAATGGAGATAGGACAAGAGATATTTGAAAAACCTAATGATTACGAATTGCGCGCCCGTATGATGTACGCAGCAACAACTGCTTTGAATAATTTGACTACTCATGGCAAAACTATGGGCGATTGGGGTGTTCATTCCATTGGTCATATTTTGTCGCTTTTATACGATGTTCCTCATGGTGCTTCTTTGTCTGTTGCATATCCTGCATGGTTTAAATTGCAAGCTGATAGGATTCCTGAGCGAATTATCCAACTTGGCAAAAGCCTTTTCCAAACCAATACTGTTGCTGACACCATTAAAAGCATTGAGTTGATGTTTCAAAACTTTCGTTCTCCGATTAGAATTGCAGATTTGAATATTAAAAACTGGAATGTCGAAGAAGTAAGGGAATTAATGAAAAACTCAGCTGTAAATGGTTATGTCCACAAATTTGAAGAAGTTGATTACAAAACTTTGGTGGAATACATGGAAAGAGGATAAATTTTAGCTTAATTCTTGGATTTTTTTTAGAATAAATTTTCTATAATTTGTTCTTGTGTTGATTTGTCAAGTTTTGCAAAAGCTGAATTAAGTGCAAGTCTTTCAGTGATATTTTCATATATATGTGGAGCATTTTGAAGCAATTTCATTATTTCTTCAAATTTATGAGTGTTTTTGCCATAAATTGAGATTTTTTCAATGATTGAACTGCTAATATCTATTTTAATGGTGTAGGTGTTTTCTTGCAGTTTAAATGTGTTTTGAAGCTTGTATTTGGGAGAATATCCATAAATCCAGTTTTCAGTTTGATATTTGTTATCTACTAATTTATTTATTTCTCGAATATCATTTTCGTTTAGCGTATAAGGCACGCATGAGAAGAAATCAGACACAAACTTAGTTAATTCGTTTTGAAAAGTAGAAATTGCCACTTTGTGTTTTATATAATCAGCAATGTTTCCGACATTAGCATTAACTGAAGGCACTGATTTGTCTGTATATTGAGAATTGTTTTTGCGAATACTTTGATTAATATCATTCAAACAACTATCATATAAAAGTGTTCCATGGTGCAAAATTCTGTTTTTACTGATATGTTCGGCATTTCCTGATATTTTTTGGTGATTGACGATTATATTGTTTCTTTCGTTGATGACTGCATTTACTTGCATTTTGTTTGTTAAAAACTTAGCAATTGGCTCAATGAAGTGTTTGAAATTTATTATTTGTTCATCTTCAAATTTACTTGTTTGAATAAAACTAAAATTTATATTGCCCTCATCGTGATACACTGTGCCTCCACCCGAAAGTCGTCTGCAAATTTTGATATTGTTTGCTTTTACATAATGAATATTTATTTCCTTGTACGGAATTTGGTGTTTTCCACAGATAATTGAAGGCGAATTTCGATAAAAAAAACAATAATTATTGTCGGTGTGTTTAAGCAAATATTCTTCTGTAGCAAGATTGAAATACGGATTTGTACAGTCGCTTATTATTAGGTACATTATTTAATAAGAAAAACTTTATGCGGCAAAGATGGGAAAAATAAATTACATTTGCATATCGAAATTAAGAGTGTTGAATATATTGTGATAAGATAATGAAAATTAGAAGAAAACCAGATTGGCTAAAGGTTAAAATTTCAAATGGAGAACACTTTTCTCAAGTTAAAAAATTAGTTGAAGAAAACAATTTACACACAATTTGTGTTAGTGGCAAGTGTCCCAATATAAGTGATTGCTGGAGCAGAGGAACAGCAACATTAATGATTTTAGGTGATGTTTGTACTCGTGCATGTAAATTTTGTGCCACAAAAACGGGCAAGCCTCTTGCTGTTGATGAAAATGAACCTGTGAAAATCGCACGAACAGTTAATATCCTAAAATTAAAGCATGTTGTAATCACTTCTGTTGACAGAGACGACCTTCCTGATTATGGAGCTTCACATTGGGCAAAGACTATCGAAAAAGTTAAAAGCTTGAACCCAGATACTATAGTCGAGGTTTTAGTGCCTGATTTTCAAGGTGTAAGCCAATTTTTGAAAATAGTTACAGATGCCAAACCTGACATTATTTCGCACAATATCGAAACCGTTGAACGACTAACGCCATTGATTAGGAGTAAAGCTGATTATAAAACAAGCATGCAGGTTTTAAGTTTTTTTGCTTCGCAAGGGCTAAAAACAAAGTCGGGTTGTATGCTCGGACTTGGAGAAACATATAATGAAGTTTTGCAAACAATTAAAGATATGTATGCAAATGGCTGTACTATTCTTACTTTGGGACAATATTTGCAACCCACACAAGCTCATCATCCTGTTATTGAATATGTGCACCCTGATATTTTTGCAGAATACAAACAATTTGCATATAATGTAGGTTTTAAGCAAGTTGAAAGCGCCCCACTTGTGCGTTCATCATACATGGCAGAGCAATCATTTCAATCATATCAGAATACAAAAGAAAATGAATAATCCGAATATTCAATTTAATATTTCACTCAAACCGTATAATACATTCGGACTTGATGTTAAAGCATCTAAGTTAATTAGCATTTGCGATAAAAAACAATTAGTTTCAGTGACGCCAAATGAACAACAATTTTTTGTTCTTGGTGGTGGGAGCAATTTATTATTTACTGAAAATATTGCCCAAACAGTAATAAAAATTGAAACTAAGGGAATAAAATGTATTCACGAGGATAGCGATAGCGTATTGGTGCAAGCAGAAGCAGGAGAGGAGTGGGACGAATTTGTTGCGTACACATTGGACAAATCGTGGTACGGACTTGAAAATTTATCAGGAATACCGGGTTGCGTTGGTGCATCTCCCGTCCAAAATATTGGTGCATTTGGAGCGGAAGCAAAAGATAATATTGTTTCTGTTGAAGTGTTTGATGTCGAACAAGGCATTTTTCAACTAATTGATGCAAAAGATTGCGATTTTGGATATAGAGAAAGTAATTTTAAAACAATTTGGAAAGATAAGTATATATTAACTTCTGTAGTGTATCGTTTGTCTAAATTGCCTGCAATTAACACTTCATACAAAGCATTGCAACAAGACTTGGAAAGTCAAAATATCTTAAACCCAAGTCCATATGATATAAGAGAAAGCGTGATACGGGTTAGAAATAGCAAACTGCCAGACCCAAAAATTTTGGCTAATGCCGGAAGCTTTTTCAAAAATCCTATTGTGGACATTGATTTATTTAATAAAGTGCAAAAGGAATTTCCAAATATTGCTTATTATAATGTAGATGATAATCATAAAAAACTTGCTGCCGCTTGGTTGATTGAACATGCAGGCTTGAAAGGCATTAGGCACAAAGGAGCAGGCGTACACGACAAGCAAGCTCTTGTTATTGTAAATCATCAAAATGCAAGTCCACAAATGATTGTTGAACTTTCAAATTTGGTGGTCGAGGAGGTTTGGAAAAAGTTTGGAGTTAAGTTGGAACCCGAAGTGCAATTTGTTAAAAGCATAAAATAAGTTCAGATAATGAATGAAAATATGCAAATTGCTATAACTAAATTGATGAATAATATTACACATTGATTATGAAAAAATGGCTTTGGATATTTGTAGGAATACTTGTGTTGTCTAATTCGTGCAAAAGTGATTATAAAAAACTCAATACAATTCTTGATAAATCTATTATTTACGATTTAACTGCCGAAGTAGATGATAATAATTTGTATATGGCAACCAGACTTTGCGATTGCGATGAGCAAGTTTCAAGCTATTTTGAGGAACAAGAATATAAAAATGCAAAAAACAAAGATAGTATTCAGAACATTGTTAATAAAAAGCATATTCCAATTATTCATGGCGAAGGCTTTATTATTGATTTGAGAGAAAAATATAAAGAGAATAAACACCATTTAATCACACTTGACGATATTCTTGAATGGGAAGAAAAGTATGAAGTTTTGATTTCAAACAATGCAATCATATTGTTTTATACTGGATTTGGAGAAATTGAGCAAGATGAAGAAGCATATATCTGTTTTCATTCAAATGCTGCCAATTTCTTGATAAAAAACCGAAATGTTAAAGTAATTGGCACAGATGCACCTCAGATTGATTCGCACTATTGGAAAGAAGCTCCCAACAAAAAGATATTTTGCGATGCAAGTGTTCCTATTATTGAAAGAGTGAGTTTTAAAAACTTGCCGCCTGCACTTGGCAATCAAATTGTTTTGCTTCCAATGGATATGCCTTTTGCAATAGGGAAGGGAGTGAAGCTAATTAGCATAGTTCCTTAGTTTGCTTTTTTTTATAAAACTATATTTGGAATGGCATAGACTTATGTCATATATTTGTACTCTCAAATATTAAATTTATTATTATGAAAAAAGTTTATTTATTTATTATAGCAATTGCATTTACAGGCTTTTATGGGCTATCTCAAAATGTTCATATTCCCGATCCCAATTTTAAAGCATATTTGGTGGGAAATACAAACATTAACACCAATGGAGATGGTGAAATTCAAGAAAGTGAGGCACAAGCTTATGCAGGCATGATAGATTGTTCTAATAGGAATATATCCGACTTAACAGGAATAGGAGCATTTAGCGTCTTAACTGCCTTGAATTGTTATAATAACAACTTAAGTTCCTTAGATGTAAGCCATAATAAAGATTTAGAGGAACTGAACTTCGGGAATAACTCTATTGCTTCTTTAAATGTAAGCCAAAATCCATACTTGAAGGTTTTATGGGGAGAAAATAACAAACTTACATCATTAGATGTAAGCCAAAATGTAAATTTGATAGTTTTGGGAGTGGCTTATAATTTAATCTCATCTATTGATGTAAGTGAAAACCCGAATTTGATAAGTTTTGCATGTTCTAACAATATGCTCACTTCATTAGATTTAAGTGAAAACCCAAAGCTGATTAGGTTGTGGTGCGGGGCTAATCAGCTAAGTACCTTAGATATAAGCAAACAAATAAACTTGGAGTTGTTGGAGTGCTCTAATATTCCGCTTATATCTTTAGACCTAAGTGCAAATACAAAGTTGCAATCATTGTTTTGTTTCAATAATCAGTTTACAGATTTAGATTTAAGCAAGAATAAAAATTTGATATATTTAGATTGCCATGATAATCAATTCGATTCTTTAAATTTAACTAAAAATATCTTATTGGATACTTTAATTTGTTTTAATAATCAGCTTACTTCATTCGAGTTTGCTGCAAATTACAAATTATCGTATTTGAATTGTTCAAATAATAAGTTCACTTCATTAGATGTAAGTAAAAATAATAGTTTGAATCACTTAATTTGTACAGATAATAATCTTACTTCATTAAACATAACTGCCAACAAGTCTTTGTTTGAACTAAATTGTAGCAGAAATCAGCTCAGCTCTTTAATAAGCAACAATATGCAATTGTTATATTTGCGTTGCTCTGACAATAAATTTAGTTCTTTAGATTTAAGCAAAAACACTTCTTTAAATACTTTAGATTGCTCTAACAATTCTCTAACTTTTTTAGATGTAAGTAAAAATACAAATTTAAGAACTTTGCGATTCAATAATAATTACATTGATTCTATAGATGTAAGTAAAAACCAAAAGTTGGTTAATTTGTATGCCAAACAAAATAATCTTACTTTTTTAGATGTAAGTGCAATTGAAAATTTGAATAATTTAGATTGTTCTAATAATTTCATCACCACCTTACATCTAAATATTTATTTAGGTAGATTAGATTGCTCTAACAATAAGCTTACATCGTTAGAGGTAAAGCGTTATTTAAATCACTTGTATTGTTCTGATAATTTAATATCCAATTTGCATTTTAGCAGCGGTCATTCTTTATTAGATACTTTGGATTGTTCCAACAATCCTTTAACATCTTTAGATTTAAGTACAAGTGATTTGTTGAAAAGTTTGCACTGCAACAACAACCAACTAACTATCCTTAATGTTAAAAATGATAAAAATTATAATATATCTGATTTTTCTGCTTTACAAAACCCAAAGTTATTTTGTATTCAAGTTGATGATGCAGAGTGGAGTACTGCAAATTGGACAAACATAGACCCTCATGCAAGTTTTAGTGAAGATTGTGCTGTGTCTGCTATAAATGAAGATGCTTCTTTAACTATATCTGTTTTCCCAAATCCTGCAAGCACTCATTTGAATATCACTTTGCCTGCTGATAATAATGCAAATTATATAATTACTGACTTGCAAACCAGAATATTGCAACAAGGTGTTCTAAACAGTTCAAACCCAATAATTGACATAGCTTTTCTTCCTGCTAATATTTATTTTATACAAATAGAACAAAACGGCACTCGCTCAATATTTAAGTTTATTAAGGAGTAAGGAGTGTTTGCTAGTTGTTGTAGAGTGGGTTTTTAGCCGCTGTTTTGTGATAGCCATTTTAAATGCTTAGTGCATTTTCTTAAAATATAAGTTGTACTTTTGCGTTTAATGAGTTTGTTGTTGAAGATATGAGAATAAAGTACTATCTATGTATTTTTTGTATGCTTTGTGTCAATTTTGCTTTTTCGCAAAGCGGAGGCAAGCATGCTTATGAGTTTCTTAACCTAACTAATTCGTCTCGCTTAGTAGCACTGGGTGGCAATTTTTCAAGTGCTTTTGATGATGATATTTCTCTAGCTTTGTCTAATCCGTCAATAATTTCAGAAAGTATTAATAATCAATTGCTTTTGAACTATGTAGATTATTTTTCGGATATTAATTTTGGATATATATCTTATTCCAAAACATTTGAAAAATATGGGAGTTTTGCGGCAAGCATGCAATATGTTAATTATGGAACATTTACCGAAGCTGACGAAACTGGCGAAATATTAGGAGATTTTTCGGCTGGTGATATGGCTTTAACTTTGGGCTGGGGAAGAGCATTGCATCCAAATTTTTCCGTAGGAGCAAATTTAAAAAGTATTTATTCATCATATTATTTGTATAATTCTTTCGGATTAGCCGTTGATGTAGCAGGAACATACCATAATCCTGAACATTTATTTTCTACAAGTTTACTTGTCAAAAATATCGGAAGTCAAATAAAACCATACAATATAGGATATACCGAGCCATTGCCGTTTGAAGTTCAGTTGGCAATGAGTAAAAAATTAGAGCATGTTCCTTTGCGTTTTTACCTTTTGTTGCATAATCTTCAAAAATATGATATAACATATAATGACGCTTCGGCTGGAAAGAAGTATGATCCATTCACGGGCTTAGAAATTGCTCCTTCAAAAGTTGAAGATGCTGCAAACAAATTGATGCATCATGTGGTACTTGGTGTAGAACTTAGTCCAACAAAGAGTTTTGCACTTAGATTAGGGTATAATTATCACCGCAGAAAAGAAATGATAGTTGATAGCCGTTTGTCAACCGTTGGTATTTCGTGGGGCTTTGGTTTTAAGGTTTACAAATTTGCGTTTAGCTATGCTCGTTCGGCTTATCACTTGGCTGGTTCTCCTAATGTAATTACGATAACAACTAATATTTCAGATTTTTACAAAAAAGACAAAGAATAATAAATTGCTGCCATTACATGAAAGGCTGTATTGCTCTTTGATAAATTCCCATACAATATGCTATGCACATGCCGTAGTTTGTTATCGGAATTTTGGCATCTTTTGCTGGTTTCAACCTGCCTGCTATTTGCTTGGCAGTAATAACACAGCCGCCACATTGAACAACAAGGCTATATTCCTCAATGTTTCTTTGCAAATCAGACAATCCCGAAACAACATCAAATTCAAGTTGCTTGCCCGTAAATTCCCTTAACCATTTCGGAATTTTCACTCTTCCTATATCATCGCATGAAACATGATGTGTGCATGATTCTAAGATTAAAATTTTAGAATTATCCTGTAAATCAGAAATTTTTGGCGTTCCTTCAAGATATGCACTAAAATCTCCTCTTTGTCGTGCCAAAATTATGCTGAAACTTGTTAGCATTATTTCATTAGGAACTATTGCAGCTGCATGATTGAAAATCTGGCTATCGGTAACAACTAATTTGGGCTTGATATTTTGATGTGTTTTGAAAAAATGTTCAACTTCTGTTTCTTTAAGTACAATTGAAACTGCATTATTGTCAATAACATCTCTAATCAGTTGCACTTGCGGAAGAATTAATCTGCCTTCGGGTGCTGCGCTATCAATGGGAGTGATGAGCAAAACAATATCTCCATATTGCAATAAATCTCCAATCAGCGTTTTTGATTTGTATGCAGATTCGGGAAGAAATTTATTGATAGCCTGAACAATTAAATCGTTGTTCGGTTTAGCAGAAGAAAATTCAACAACATTAGTATTATATTTTTGCTCAATTTGAACCTGAAAATCCTTGTTTAGTTGCTTTATGTCAGATTTGTTGTGTACGACAAAAAATGGAATATTTACTTCCTGAAACTGTTTAACCAAATTTTCTTCTTCTGTATCCCAAAAATTATTGTTGATAATGATAATTCCTAAATCTATAGTTGAAATTATATTCACTGATTTTTCAATCCGTTTTTGCCCTAACTCACCAATGTCGTCAATGCCGGCAGTATCTATAAGGATTATCGGTCCGACACCCGCAATTTCAATTGACTTTTTAATTGGGTCTGTTGTAGTGCCAGGCACATCTGAAATTATTGCAATATTTTGTCCGGTAACAGCATTGATAAATGAACTTTTGCCGTAGTTGCGTTTTCCAAAAATACCTATATGTGGCTTGTTTTCTTTTCCTTTCTTCATAAATTGATAAGTCTTTAATGAAATAATGATAATTTTGTAAATGTAAAAACATTTTACGAATTGAATTTTAGTAATTTTTTATGTAATTAGTTTTCAATAAGTTATTAAATTTGCAGACTTTACAAAATTATGCCATACGATTATTTTAAAGATATTCGCTCTTATGTAGATGCTGAAGTGCCAGACGCAATTCAAAGGATTATTGGCTCTGGCAAAGCTGAACGAATGTTAGACTTGTTTTTGAGCAAAACAGAAATAGAACACATAATGTCAATTTTGGGTCATACGCAAACAGTGAATGATTTTCAAAAAAATATTATGTTGCCAATACTCCACGGCTTATTTAAAAAACAAAAAGTTGAATTGTTTGCCCACGGACTTGAAAATATTGATAACACTCCAAGTTTATACATTTCTAACCACAGAGACATAGTGTTAGACCCAAGTTTGTTAGGATATTTATTGATGAAAAACAATTTTCCAACCGTTGAGGTTGCAATTGGTAGCAATTTGCTGATTGAACCTTGGATTACTGATGTTGTAAAGATTAATAAAAGTTTTGTGGTTAAAAGAGATGTTTCGGGCAGAGATTTATTGCTTGCTTCAAAAAAGATGTCCGAATATATTCGCTTCGTTTTACAAGAAAAAAAACATCCTGTTTGGATAGCACAAAGAGAGGGCAGAGCTAAAGATGGCAATGACAAAACGCAATCTTCGCTTATTAAAATGTTGCATTTAGGGGCAAAACATATAGGAGTGCTTGAAAGCTATAAACAATTGCATATAGTGCCTGTGAGCATTACTTATGAATATGATTCTTGCGATGTGCTGAAAGCAAAAGAACTATATTTGAATGATAGGGGAGAAAAATACATCAAAAAACCCGAAGACGACATGTTGAGCATGAAATATGGAATTGTAGGCTTGACAGCAAGAATTTGTTATCATTTCGGAAAACCTATCGAATATGATGATATATCCAGTACTTCGGATTTTAATAGCATTGCAGAAAAAGTGGCTCAAAAAATTGATAATACAATTTATGAAAATTACAAACTTTTCCCTTCGCATTATATTAGCTATGATTTATTGAACGAAGTGAGTGTGTATAGCGATTTTTATTCAGCAGAAGACAAAAAGAATTTTTTAGATTTAATTCAGCATAAAATAGAGATTTTATTGCCCGAATACAAAGATAATGAAGAATTTAAAAAGTTTGTTTTTATGCAATATGCAAATATTTTGCAGAATAAATTATTACATAAAACTGAATAAATATTTGCGTTTTTTTTATTCCGTTTCTTCCAAAAAGAGAATGTGTTTTTTAGTTTCACTTTCCCAAAGTTTGTGTATTATTTGAAATGCTGTATATGTTTTCCTATACTTGTTGCCATTACTAACAAAATTCGATTTTTTCCGTTGGCAATAGCTTCAATAGTTCAGTTTATGGCAGTTTATTGATAATATCTCAATTTTGTTCCATCAAAAAAATAATCTTGCTAAACAATTTTCTTTGCTTCAGGTGTTGCAATGCCTTTACACTTTTTGTATTTCTCCCAAAGTTGTTCGCAAGTAGGAAAATACATTAAAATATATGAATGGAACAAATCCTATAAGTAAAGTTTTGATAAAAAGTTTAACTTCAGTCATCTTATAAAATTTATTTATTATTAAATATTTGGTGGAATAAAAATCATTTCGTTATTTTGTGAAATAATAAAATGAAATTATAAATTTTGAAAAATGAAAATAAATATTAAAATTTTAGGAACAGCTTGTCAAAAGTGTAGAACACTTGAAAAATTGACAACTGAAGTAGTAACTGAAAACAATTTTGATGCTAAAATAAGCAAGGTTGAGGATATAGTTCAAATTATGGATTATGGTATTTTGAGAACTCCAGGATTGGTTGTAAACGAAAAAGTTCTTATCAGTGGATGGGTTCCTTCAAAAGATGAGATAAAGAAATTAATTGAAAAACACATATATGGCTAAAAAAGTAGAATTTTCAGAAGATATAATTGAGATTGCAAACATTGCAAAAGCAATGAGTCACCCAGTTCGAGTATATATATTGAAAAAATTGGCTAAAATGGATGCCTGTTGTTATAGTGGAAATTTGGTTGATGAATTACCTATTGGCAGGTCTGCATTATCTCAACATTTAAAGGAATTAAAATATGTGGGTTTAATTCAAGGAGAATTTGAACCTCCGTATATTAAATACTGTATTAATAGAGAAAACTGGGAAAAAGCAAAGATTATTCTTGATAATTTTCTTAGTGAAGAAATTAAAAATAAATCCAAACAAAAATGTGAAATAAAATGAAAATAAAAAATTTCTTTATACTAATTATAGTAACGATATTTTTAGTTGCGTGTACTCAAAGCTCTCATAAAATCAATAAAGAACAGCTTAAAAGTGAAATTACACAAGATTCAAATCTTAAACTTCAAATTTATTATTTTCATACAACACATCGTTGTCCTACTTGTAATAGCATTGAGGATAATATAAAACAAGTTTTAGAAAGTTATTTTAAAAATGAAATAGAACAAGGTATAATAAACTTTAGTGTTTTAAATGTAGAAGATGCAGAAAACAGAGGTTTAGTTGAAAAATATCAGGCTGTTAGTGCAGCATTGCATTTGATTAGTATTCAAGATGGTGTGGAGAAAGATAATGATTTGACTATATATGCTTTTTCGCACTCACGCAGACAGCCAGAAATATTTTTACAAGGCATGAGAGATACGATTAATTCCTTTATTAAATAGGAGTAATGGATTTTTTGCATAATATTATTGATAATACTGATTTCCCGATTTTGTCAGCTTTTATACTTGGAATAATGACAGCCATAAGCCCTTGCCCTTTGGCTACCAATATTACAGCAATTGCATTTATTGGTAAAAACATTAAAAGCAAACGCAGGGTATTTATAAACGGATTTCTTTATACATTAGGCAGAGCCATAACATATATTGTTCTTGGTATGGTTATATTTTTTGGGATAAGCAAATTTTATGTCGCATCATTTCTTCAAAGTAATGGGGAAAAATTTTTAGGACCATTATTGTTGATCATCGGAATCTTTATGCTTGATTTTATAAATATCAAGTTTCTTAAATTTGGCAGTATCACTAACAGATTTCAGAATAATGAAAAATTGAATAGTGGAATAAGTGCAATTGTAATGGGAATTTTATTTGCTTTAGCTTTTTGCCCGTATAGCGGAGTATTGTATTTTGGCATATTGATTCCCATGACAATATCAAGTACATCTGGATTAATTTTACCTTTAATTTTTGCGATTGCCACAGGTTTACCCGTGATTATTTTCGCTTACTTAATTGCATTTACTCTATCCGGTGTAGGTACACTATATAATAAGTTGAAAGTATTTGAATTGTGGTTTCGCAGAATTGTTTCTGCAATATTTATATTGGTAGGACTTTATTATATTTATATATACATTTTCCATCTTCAATAACAGGAATTTTTTTAATAATTCATTTAGCTATTTTGTGAAATATTTAAATAAAATACAATGGAAACAAAAAAAGAGATAAAAATTCTACTGTGGATTTTAGTAATTTTTGGAGTAGCATTTTTCTTACCAATAGAGAGTGCAAGGTTTAATACAGCAATAAATGCAACCTTTGATTTGGTGAAATGGTACGCAAGGGAGCATGTAGTATTATGCTTGCTACCTGCTTTTTTTTATTGCAGGTGTGATTTCGGTTTTTATTAGTCAGGGTTCGATATTGCAATACTTTGGAGCAAATGCCAAGAAATGGTTGGCATATACTGTTGCAGCTATTTCGGGATCGATTTTAGCAGTTTGCAGTTGTACAATTCTACCTCTTTTTTCAAGTATTCATAAACGGGGTGCAGGTTTAGGTCCAGCAATTGCATTTCTATATTCTGGTCCTGCCATTAATATTTTAGCTATAATTCTAACAGCAAGAATTTTAGGATTTGAAATAGGAATAGCCCGAACTATTGGAGCAATCTCTTTTAGTATTATATTAGGATTAATAATGGCATTTATTTATAGAAAAGAAGAAAAAATAAAAAAAGAAGAACAGATGCATATCCAATTACCACTCGAACGCCGACCTATGTGGCAAACATCATTTCACTTTTTTACACTCGTTTTTATTTTTGTTTTTGTTAACTGGGGCAGTCCTGCAATAGGTGACAATTCAAGTATTTGGTACTATTTATGGGCTTACAAATGGTATATAACAGGATTTTTCTCCTTGATGCTAGGATATTCTTTAATACGCATCTTAAAAATTAAATGGCAGTGGGTATTACTAGCAACACTAGCAACAACTATATCAGCTTTATTATCATCAAATTTTATAGAAAATACAAAATTTGCTCCTCTTGTTCCAATGTTAGTAGGAATTGCATCACTTAGCGCAATAACTCTATTGGATAAAGAAAGCTATGAAAACAAGGAATGGACAATATCTTCTTGGGGGTTTGCTAAGCAAATTTTACCTTTACTTGCTATTGGCGTAGTAACAGCAGGATTTTTACTTGGATCAACACATGATGGACAAACCATTGCTGGGGTTATTCCTAATGAATGGATACAATGGTTAGTGGGTGGGAACTCCATATTTTCAAATTTCTTTGCTTCATTTATTGGAGCATTTATGTATTTTGCCACACTTACCGAAGTCCCTATTTTACAAGGGTTAATTGCTTCGGGTATGGGTAAGGGTCCAGCATTGGCATTGTTATTAGCAGGTCCTTCACTATCACTACCTAATATGTTGGTAATTCGTGATGTACTTGGGATCCAGAAAACTGTTGTGTATGTTGGCTTAGTCATTGTAATGGCAACAATTTCAGGATTAATTTATGGCAGTTTATTTTAACCCAGATTACGCATTTGAGTTTTAAATTCATGTATAATTTATTGATAACAAAAACTTTACAATGATTTTTGAATAAAAAATCTCTAACGCTACGCATTAGAAAAATATCAATTTTACTTACTAACTATATATCAATAATTTATAATTGTATTTTTCTGTCTCATAATATAGATTTAACCAAAAAAAATTCCTATTGCATAATCTGTGGTTTAAGCACAAAATAGTAAAAACAGTATTTAAAGACTATATATTAACCCCCTTGTGCATTTGAAAAGCAAATGAAAAAATTGTTCAATTTCCCGAAATAATTCGGAAATTCATCGGATTTGAGTAATTTGAAGTTATTGCTATGAACTAGATTAATTCATGCAACAAATATACAATTTTTATTAATGTAAATTAGCTGTATTAAATTGCTTAATTTATCAAACAATGAAATTTGTTTTTAGTTTATTATAAATTCCAAATATTTTGGAATGGTTTACTTTTTTTAGGTCAAGAAATTAGGGTAGGGAGCAATGTAGTTGAAAGCCCTAAAATTATCTAATTTATTAGTTTTTTTGGTGTATTGTTGATTAATCCTATATCATTTTTTACGACTGCACTAATATGCTTATTGGAAACATTGTTAAACCACACAACTTTTACTCTTTTTCTATCCTTTGAGTATTCAATTATTTTCCCGCCTTTAATATCCCAATTTACTTCATATTGTTTTTTGCATTTAATTGAATAAGTTGCTATGTCATCATCTTTTTGAAATGTATTTTTTCCAATAACTATTGGTTGATGGTCGTGCAGTAAAATATCAAGCATGAAATTATGTATGTGCTGATTAATTTGCTCCATTTTATAGTTGTCTAATTGCCCTTGAGAATCTAATTGAGGGTCGTGTCCGGAGTTTTTAAGAGTAACTAGTGTTGATGGCAATTTTAGCTTGTTCATCTGCTGGTGTATTGCGTTTGAACCATATATTTTACGAGAGAAAAATGAAGAAATTTCGGTACTAATATTAGCAAATGGATAATCGTAGTCAAATGGGATTATCGGGTCGGCATCGCCGTGAATATGTAAAATAGGTATTGAGTCTTGAGCTTCAATGATTTCAATATCCGTAAGTCCGCCCCACATATTAATAACCCCTTTAAGCGAAAAATAATTTTGATACTGATTTCCGCTACAGTCTAAGCATCCCAAATCATCTTGAATTAAAGGGATTCCTTTTATACTCGAATAAGAATTATAGTCTTTCATAAAAGCTGTTTTCATGGCAATAAAACCTCCTGCACTATTGCCTGCAACAAAGATATTATCTGTGTCAATCTTATATAGGTTTGAATAGTTTACAAGATACCTTATTGCTGCTCTTGTATCTTGAATGCCTCTGTATATGCTTCTTTCTAATAATGAATAACTTCCCGGTAAAAATAAATAACCCAGTCTATAATTAATCGAAGCTACAACAAATCCTCTGTGTACAAGATATTGAGCAATAGATTGCATAGTTTCAGATTTTTTATCTCCAATTATAAATGCACCTCCATGCACTAAGACTAATAAGGGGCGTTTGCTAATAGTATCACCTATGGGCATGTATAAATCTAAATCAAGTTGATGTTCTTTTGGGATTATAGATTTCATAAGATTTTTAGAAACATCAAGAATAATACCTCCATAATCGTCTTCTTTCACTCTATCTACAACCTTTGAAACATAATAGCCTTTAGCTTTTCCGAAACTAATTTCGCGGTCTCTAATTTTGCTAAATATAGCGTCTTTGTATCTATTAACAAATCTATGTTTTGCAATCGGTTCTTCCTTTGTAAAGTCAAGAGTTTTCTTTTTGTAAACTATGCTAAAACCTGTGTCATGTCTTTTTATTTTATTTTTAATCCTATATTTTTTGTTTTCAGTTTCAATAATGATATTTGACTTTCTTTTTTGAACTGTGAAAGGAATATATTCTGTTAATGCTTTGCCATTGTATATGAAAAAACCGCCCTTAACAATTGGCTCAGTACTATTAAATTCTATATACAATGTTTTGTTTTCATCTATTTTGCTGTAATAATATCTATTTAATTCAAAAACTGAAAAATCTATTTTTTGTTTTTGGCAAGTGCAAGAAATGAAAATACTTGTACTAATAATGAATAAAAAGATAATATATCGGGATTTCATAAAAAATTAGGAATAATTATTTTTTAGCCCACTCCAATGTTTGAATCATTTGCATAATATCTTCATTTACAAAGTCAATAATTGGAGCTATTGAGTCATTATTTGGTTCGTGTTCAAAATATAATGCACCTCTGACAAAGTGTTGTATGCTGTCAGTTACATAAAATTGCAATGGAGATGCTGCACCAATGCCGTTGATGTAATAAATTAAACCATAAACTTGGTGTTCTTTATCTGAAAATGGTTTGACTTCTATATCATCAGCTTTTGGAACATGCTTATACACGAAGGTATGTGCATCTTCGGTATAAGTGTATAAATTCTTGTTTAGAGTGGTATAGCTACAGTGTAGTTTTCCTTGAAAAGTTGGAAATACAATATTGAACCAGATAAAATTATTTACTTTTTTTTCTGTATCAATTAATACTAATGAGTAGTCAGGTATTTCAAAGGTAAAAGGCAATATAGAATCGAATTTTTGATACTGCTTTTCGGGCAAATCTAATCTAAAATATCCTATGGACTTGGGAATTATGTATTCTTTTTTGTGATTACAAGATATAATAAGAATAAAAAAAACTAAAAAAAATAATGGCTTATTTATTATCAACTTCTTCATTAATTATAACTTTAACTTGTTTTATTCTCCTATTATCTTTTGCAATTATAATAAATTCAATATTGTTAAAACTAATTTTTTGATTTTGTTCAGGAAATTTTCCTTCAATAGCTAAGATTATTCCTGCCAAAGTTTCTGCATCAGATTTTAGCTCATCAAATGGTTCAAATGGTATTTTTGTGATTTTACAAAAGTCATTCAAGCTAATTTTGCCGTCAAATAAGTAAGTGTTTTTTGAAATTTGCTCATAATTTAAGCTGTCTGATTCGCTATCAAACTCATCGTCAATTTCTCCCACAATTTCCTCAAGAATGTCTTCCATAGTTACTATTCCAGAGGTTCCACCATATTCATCAACTACAATTGCAATATGATTTTTATTTTTCTGAAATTCTTTCAAAAGTTCGTTAATCATAAGGTTTTCGGGAACAAAAAATGCAGGTCGAATAAGTTTGTTCCATTGACAATCCTTTTGTTTGCTAACATTCGGAAAAACATCTTTTATGTGTAAAACTCCGGTGATATTATCTAAGTTTTCGCTATACACTGGAAATCTGCTATAACCTGTTTCTGAAATAATATTTAGAATTTCAGAAAATTCTGAATTAGAATCAAGTGCCACAACATCTACTCTTGACTTCATAATTTCGCTTACTTCGAGGTCAGAAAAGTTGAAGATTCCTTTAATTAGTTCCTTTTCTTGTTCTTCTTCCGGTTTTGCTTCTGATCGCTCAATTTCATCAGTAAGTTCACTAAAAGTCATTGCATTTTTCTTTACTACTTTTTCTATTTTCAAGCCTTTTTCAAATAATTTTCTGAAAGGAAAGCTAATGCCCACAAATAATAGATACGGAAGAGCAAGTATTAATGGCTTTTTTGATTGTTTAATTGTGTATATTGCTATTATTGAGGTCGTATAGTCAAAAATATAAAACAATATTAAGGCGATAATTATTGTAGTTGCAAAAAAGAGTAAAGTGGGAGGAGACGAATAACAATCAAGAATTATAGAAATAATAAAAGATGTAATAACTCCGACAAAAGTAAGGCTAATGAAAATATCAGCAACATGTATTAATAAACTCGGGTTATCTGTTTTCTTGATGAAAAGCAATTTCGGTTTTGATAGTTCATTGTCTTCGTATGCAGACGATATGTTAAATACAATTCTTTGACCTAATTTAAGGATTAAGTAAATAACAAAAAAAACTATTACAATTGTTAAATGCTTAGTTGTTTCAGAGTTTGTAAATAATGAGCAAATTGTATTATTTACACTAAATGACGGGTGCGATATTTCCAAGGTTGTTAGAATTTAATTCTACAAATTATCAATATTAGAATGGCAAATCGTCTTCTACAGAATTATCATTCATTGAAGGAGAGATATCTGGTTCTTGTGCGTTGTTTCCACTAATTTGTTCACTATCTCGTTTGCTACCTAGCATAATAAAATTATCTACTCTAACTTCAGTAATATACTTTTTTACGCCATGTTCGTCGTCCCAACTTCTAGTTTTGAGTTTGCCTTCAATATATATAGGCATTCCTTTATCTAAATATTTTTCGGCAATTTCCGCAAGGTTTCCCCAAATAACTATATTGTGCCATTCAGTAACATCAACTCTTTCGCCTGTTTTGCTTTTGTATGATTCAGTTGTTGCGAGTGAAAAAGATGCTCTTTTCATATCTCCATCAACTCTCATTTCAGGTTTTTTTCCTAAATTTCCTATTAAAATAACTTTATTTAATCCTCTCATGTCTTTTTTTTTACAAATATATATAATATTTTTATTAGATTATTGTCTTTTTTTAATAAACATTAATTGCTTGGTATGCAAGTTGGTGTACTTTGCTTCTTATATTTAATTTTAATAATTTTTTATTTTCTGCGTTAGGGTAAATGCGATTTGACAAAAACACAAGCGTAAGATTATATTTTGGGTCTGACCATGCAAAAGTACCTGTAAATCCCGTGTGTCCGAAACTTTGTGGAGATGCTTCATCAGCACAACTGCCGACACCTTTTACATTTGTTGGTTTGTCAAAGCCGAGTCCTCTTCTGTTGTTAGGATATTGTTTCATAGTAAACATTTCAACTGTAACTGAGTCAATATACCTTTTTTCATTATAAATTCCTTTATTTAAAAATAATTGCATCATAACTGCTACATCCATAGCATTGCCAAAAAGTCCGGCATGTCCCGAAATTCCACCACATAATGCTGCACCTTGGTCGTGAACAAAGCCATGTATAAGTTGATTGCGAAACTCATTATCCATCTCAGTAGGAACAATATGCGAAATATCAATTGTTTTTCTTGGATTATAAACAAGACTGTTGATGTTCATTGGTTCATAGAAAGTTGTTCTAACAAATTCTTCAAATGGAGTATTTGTTAGTTTTTCAATTATTAATGGGAATATGTAATATCCAATATCGCTATATAAATACTTTTTTTTGCCAATTGTACATTCAGAAAAAATCTTGAAAATTGTATCTTTATATGATTCTTTGATGAATAGATTATCCGCTATTTGTAATGGAAACTCTGGACTATGTGTTTGAGATAAAAATATTTGTCTAATAGAATCAGATTGTACAAAAGTTTTATGAAAAGGAATCCAAGCTGGAAGTCCACTTTGATGTACCAATATTTCCTTTAATTTGACACCTCCTATGGGAGTTCCTTTAAATTGAGGTAGGTATGATTCAATTGTAGCTTGTAATGAAATAATGTTTTTGTCAAAAAGATACATTATGGCAGCTGTTGTTGCACAAAGTTTTGTTAAAGAGGCAAGGTCGTAAACATCGGTCAAATCTACAGGTGTTTGCTTGTCGTAAGTATGATAACCGTATGCTTTATGAAAAAATACTTTCCCATGTTGAGCAATTAGCAATTGACAACCGGGCATAGCTTGTTGAACAATAGCATCTTCAATTAATTCATCAATTTTTTTTAAAGCACTAGTGTTTATATTGAGTTCAGAAGGTAGAACTCTTTCTAAACCGTTTGTTTCATTATAGCTTATACCTGATTTACATGGAAAACTATTAGTACTTACAGGAAGTTTGCCTTTGGGGATAAGTTCCCCCATAATAATGTTTGCCATTGCTCGTTCGGACTCTTCAACTTCTTCATATCCAACTATTACAGAAGCAAAGTGTGAAATATTATTAATAACATTCAGGCTATAAGGATTTCCAAATAAAATTAAAGCAGTTTTGTTTTTATCTTGAAGGGCTGTAGTTAATTTTACAATTTGATTGTTTAATCCGTATTTTTTTGCAGAAGAATTGGTCATTCCGTAAATGCAAATTATTACTTTATCAAATTGCTTTGTATTAGTTTTTAATTGCTCAATTTCTGCATCTGATGGTGTTGATGAAACTTCAATATGCTTATATTTTAGATGCTGTTGCATAGTTTGATGAAAATAGTTTTCTCCTTTTTTTCCAATGCTAATAACTGCACAAGATGATTTTTCATTAGGATTTAAAGGCAAAAAGTAATTTCTATTAGTAAGCATAGTATGGGCATTACTAAATATTTCAAACATAAAATCAGATATAATACTATCATTTAGTTCATTAACTATATTTGTTTCTTTATATTTTTTTGTTTGTTGTTCATTAATATATAAGTATTTCATTTTAAGCACTTTGCGACACTTATTATCAATAAAATCTTCTGTTATCTTTCCAAGTTTAATAGCTTTCACTATGGTGTCTATCACGCTTTGTGGTTCTTGTGGCATTAACAAAATGTCATTACCGGCTAAAAGTGCTTTTATTCCAATTTCTGCAGGAGTAAAATTTGCAGCAACGCCTTTCATGCCTAATGCATCTGTCATTATAAGTCCTTGATAGCCTAATTTTTCTATAAGTAAAGATGTTATAACATTGTAAGAAAGCGAGCTTGGAAGCTGAGGAGTGCTATCAATAGCGTTAACATGCAAGTGAGCATTCATTATTCCGGGAATACCGTATTTAATAAGTTCTTTGAAAGGATATAGGTGTATAGAGTCAATTTCCTCATAGCTATCTTTAATAACTGGAAGCTGGTGATGCGAATCAGCCTTAGTGTTGCCATGTCCGGGAAAATGTTTCGCTACCGCAATAATATCTGCTTCATTCATTCCCATGTAGTAAGCAATTGCTTTTGTAGCTACATTTTCTCTGTCTTCTCCAAATGAACGATAATTAATGACAGGATTGCTTGGTTCACAGTTTACATCAGCATCAGGAGCCATGTTCATATTAAATCCCATTCTTTTACATTGCAAACCTACATGGTATCCATATTGTTTAATTAATTCGTTGTCCGTAATTGCCCCCAAGGTCATAGCTTTAGGAAGGTTCCTAATACTATCAACACGCATGGAAACACCCCATTCTCCATCAATTGCTACCCATAGTGGTACTTCTGACTTACTATTAAATCTGTTAATGATTTTTGTCATTTCAGTAGGTTCGCCTCTAAATAACAATATTCCACCAATTTGCTTTTCATTTACCCATTTGTCTATACTTTTATAATAATATTCGTTTTTTTTAGGGTAAACATCTAGTATGATTAGTTGTGCAATTTTTTGTTCTAAATTAAGAGTTTGCATGATTGAATCGGCATACAAATTACTTAGAATGTCTTGCATTATTTTTTCTTTGTTGTGCGAGTATGTTTGTGTAGGACTTTTGATATTTCTTTCGTAAAGAGGAAATAGAAAAAACACAATAAGCAACAAATAAACACTATTTAATTTTATAAAATTCATAAATCTACGGATCTTGGATAACTTATTCACGGTTGCATCAATTGCATGTTAGATACAAGTAAGATACATTTGCAAACTTACTAATTTTTAGACTTAATTAGTTTTTGTTTTTCAAAAAAAACTATATTTAACAATAAACCTACTAATGATAATTATAAACTATTTCTGACAAATCAGCAATAACTTTAATTAATTCATCAAAGTTAGTTCCTTTAGTCATTATGCAAATCAGGTAGGGATTTCCTTCTTTGTAAACTATTCCACAGTCATGTAATTGCTTTAAGTTAGAGTCGGTATAAGCCCTTTCTCCAAATTTATGAGCAACTTGAGTTCCATTAGGTAATTTTGCAGGAATCCCATCATTAAAACTACCTCTACTTAATAATTCTAAGGCTGTTTCAGACATTTCCCTATCAAGATAAGAGGCATTATATAAAATTCTGAAAAATGTTGAATATTCTCTTACTGTAATAAAGTCTGTTGTAATATCTTTGTTTGACAAATCAACACCCATATCTTTTAATATTTTTTCAAAATCATCTTCAATAATGGTATATAATAAATGAGATGCTTCGTTGTCAGAGTACTGAACGGTATAGTCTAATAGTTGTTTAACTGTATATGAATTGCCGGGTGTCATTTCTTGATTGTGTCCAATATTTTGACTAAAATTATGGTCGAATCGGGCAGGGTAGTAGTATGAAGTTTTAAGTAAATTAGGGTCTTTTTGAGCCTTTTTTAGTATTCCTATGATAATAGCCACTTTCATTAAACTTGCAGGAGTAAATTGATGAGTTTCATTAAATCCTATCCATGGTCCATTATTCAAATGTCGATAATATAATGAAATATGTTCAACTCTTTTGTGTGATATTGCTAAGTTAATGTATTCTTTAATATTGTTTTTTAAATCAACATACATTCTTGAATTTGATGCTTCAAAATTATCACAATCTAATAAAGGGTTTATAAATTTAAACCCGCCTTCTCGGATTGAGCTGTATGAAAGTTGTTTTTCTTCAACTGGAAAATCGTTTTTATTAGGCTTTTGGCGTACATCATTTACATAAAAGCCTATTAAGAAACCAACGATAAATAAAAAAATTAAAAATGAAATATTTTTATGTTTGTTTCTTTTGTTTTGTTCTGTTATTTTATTATTTTTCATTAGTTATAAATTTATGCAAAAATATGTGTTTTTAATCCTAAAAATACAATTTTTAAATTTTCATAAATATCTTAGAATAAACAACTTACAATTATTGATTTGTTGTAAATGAAAAAATCAAGGAGGTTTTTATCTCAAATTATTTAAAAGCTGATTCTTTTTGTTAAATATTGCTATAAGTTGAGTATGTTTTTTAGTTTTTCAATATCGTTAAATCTTTCTTCATCTTTAAACTCTTTATATGAATAAGAAAGGTTATTTAATATTCGTTTTACGATATCAATATTGTTACAAACACTAGTATGTTCATCTATATATTCAATGTTATTGTTCATTAAGAAATCATTAATCTTATTTTTCGAAAAAGCAGCCCCAAAATTAAAAGGGTTTATATAAAATAAAGGTTCGCCTTGTGGAATAATATCCATTTTTGATTCTCCTTCATTTAACATTACGCAAATAAAATGTTCGGGTAGATTTATACCATAAATTGGTAATCCAATATTTTGTGCAATAATCATATATACAATTGATAAAAGTACGGGATTGCCTGTTCGATTTTTTATTACATCACTAATATATGAATTTGATGGATTATAGAAATCTTTTATATTTGGTCTAAACTTATATACATCAAATAATACATGATTTAATACTCTAATTTTTTCAAGTAATGATAAGGATTCGTTTATTTCTAACCATACATCTTGCTCAATATCTTTGAGGATTTTTTTTGTTTTATCCATGTCAATATCGGGATATCTATATTGAGCTATTATACTTGTTCCAAGAAATAGGTTAGTACCATTCATTTCAACCCATAGCTTCAATTCATTGGATATAAAATTGTAATTAATTACTGACAAAATATCTGTAATTCGATTTAATACAATGTCGTCAAGGCACAGAAGTGCATGTTCTTTTAGATGGTCTTTAATATTTTTGCCTTCTTTAATTATGCTTTTTCTAATACTTGCATACATTTCTTTATTGGGTTCATCAAGCAACCTCATCAAAGCATTATATTCTTTCTGTTTGTCGGGCTTCATTTTATTATAAAGCTGATAGTTTTTGTAAAATATTTTCAATAAGCAATTGCATCTGTGTTTTATAGTTCTTACTAAACTGTCCTATACTTCTATTTGCAATTATCAAACAAATAGTTAGGGTGTTATGTCCTAATAAACTTCCTAAGCCGTACAAAGCTGAGGTCTCCATTTCAAAATTGACTATATTATGCGAATTATATGAGAAATTGATAATTTTGTCTTGTAATTCAGGTTTAATTGGAGGAATGAAAAGATTCCTAAATTGTGGTCCATAAAATCCGGGTGCGGTTAAAGTAATTCCATGTTTAAATTCTGATGCTAACTCATTAAGTAATTTGTTGCTACAATTAGCTGCATAAGGTTTTCCGGTTTCAATTGGCCAATTAGTATGTTCTGTAAATTGATTTGCTAAATCTTGATTTAACTTTCTTTTATCTCCATCATAAAATTGAAGTAAATTATCAACTCCAATAACATGTTTTGAGGCAACAATGCTATCAACGGGGGTGTCTGCTTGCAAAGCTCCCGAAGTTCCAATTCTAATGAGATTTAATTTTCGTGGGACATCAAAAGGACGTTTTTTTCGTAGGTCAAACTGAGCCAGAACATGGAGTTCATTTATGCAAATATCAATATTGTCTGTTCCCATACCTGTTGACATTACTGTCATTCTTTTACCTTTGTATATCCCTGTGTGTGTAATAATTTCGCGATTAGAAACAATATGTTCAATATTGTCAAACATTGAGGAAACGGTAGCAACTCTGCCCGGATCACCAACAAGTATAATATCATTAGCAATTTGTTCGGGAAAAAGTTTTAGATGATATACAGAACCATCGCTATTCAAAACAAGTTCAGAATCTTTAAAATCAAACATAATTAGTGTATTAATAAATTCAGATACAAATTTACAAAACAATTGTTATTTCTATACTGTTTCAATAAATTCTAAAGGCATTTTTTTGTAATTTTGCAGTTGTATTTTAATGATTTTGAGTTAAAATATTCAATGAAATACAATTTATGACATATAATATAAATGAAATTAGGAATGAATTTCCTGCCTTGAATCAGCAAGTGAATGGCAAGCAGCTTATTTATTTTGATAGTGCTGCAACCACTTTGAAACCACAGTCTGTTATTGATGAAATAAAAAGATATTACGAACATGAAAACAGCAATATACACAGAGGAACACATTTTTTAAGTCAGAAAGCAACAGAAGCATTTGAAGATTCAAGAAAGTATATTGCAAAGTACTTAAAGGCAAAGCATGATCATGAAGTTATATTTGTTAGGGGAGCTACAGAAGGTGTAAATTTAGTTGCTAATAGTTTTGGCGAAGCTTTTTTAAGTGATGGAGATGAAATTATTATATCTACAATGGAACACCATTCAAATATTGTTCCTTGGCAAATGATTTGTGAAAGGAAAAATGCAAATTTGAAAATAATTCCATTGCTCGAAAATCATTCTATTGATATAGAAGCATATAAAAAGTTAATTTCTAAGAAAACAAAACTTATTGCAATTACGCATGTGTCAAATGCTTTGGGAGTAATAGTTCCAATCAAAGAAGTGATTGAAATTGCTCATACTCATAATATCCCTGTTTTGCTTGACGGAGCGCAAGGAATAGTTCATAATAGTGTAGATGTTCAAGAGCTTGATTGCGATTTTTATTGTTTTAGCGGACATAAGTTTTACGGACCTATGGGGATTGGTGTTGTTTATGGCAAAGAAAAGTATTTAGAAGCAATGCCGCCGTATCAAGGTGGAGGAGAAATGATTAAAGATGTGAGTTTTGAAAAAACAACATGGAACAATTTGCCTTTCAAATTTGAAGCAGGCACGCCAAATGTTTCGGCAGTTTTAGGCTTGAAAAAAGCAGTGCAATTTGTAGAAAGTATCGGAATAGAGCAAATTATTGAACATGAAAGCGATTTGTTGGAATATTTATCAACTAAAATGGAAAGCATTGAAAATGCTATTATTTATGGAAAATATGTAAAAAAAGCAGGAGTTTTATCATTTAATATTCGTGGAGTTCATCATTACGATCTTGGAGTATTACTTGATAAAATGGGAATTGCTGTAAGAACGGGACATCATTGTGCACAACCTTTGATGAACTATTTGTCAGTTCCAGGAACAATTAGAGTTTCTTTGGGAATGTATAATACTAAAGAAGAAATTGATACCTTTATTAATGCACTTCGCAAAACAATGCAAATGTTAATGTAAAATATCATGAGTAAATATAAAGATTTAAGTTTAAATGAAAAAGAGCAAGCTATAGTTGACGAATTTGCTTATTTTGATGATTGGATGGACAAATATGCTTATATAATTGAATTGGGCAAGTCTTTGCCTCTTATTGATGAACAATATAAAACAGATAACTATCTAATCAAAGGATGTCAGTCGCAAGTATGGCTTCATGCCTCTTTGCATGATGGAAAAGTTTTTTATACTGCGGATAGTGATGCTCTGATAACTAAGGGAATTGTCAATTTGCTGGTAAATGTACTTTCAGGCTCAACTCCTCAAGAAATAATGCAAACAGAAATGGACTTTTTAAATCAAATTGGCTTAAAAGAACATCTTTCACCAACACGAGCAAATGGACTTTTGTCAATGATTAAGCAAATGAAATTGTATGCTATGGCTTTTAATGCAAAATCTTCGCAGTAATTATTAAAATATTCAAGATATGGGAGAAAAAATATTTGATCCTGATTTAATGGGAAAAGTAATTGAGGCAATCAAAAAGGTTTATGATCCTGAAATGCCTGTAAATATTTATGATTTAGGTTTAATTTATGATATATCTTTGGAAGAGAGCGGAATTGTTAGAATAACAATGACTTTAACAAATCCGAATTGTCCCGTTGCAGATTCTTTGCCACGCGATTTGAAACGACAAGTTAGTAAAATTGAAGATATTAAAGAAGTTGATATCATTATTACATTTGACCCACCTTGGGATCCTGATAAAATGAGCGATGAAGCACGCTTAGATATGGGAATGTTTTAATTAACAAATTAAAAACCAATTTAAGCTAAATGAACAATGGCTTATACTATTAATTCTATCTAAAATCACTAAATTTGCAGTCAATTATTGTGCAATTTGTTGTTTTTAATTAATACTGATTTATGTTTACAATATATCCAATGAAGTTTGAACCAATTTTCAAAGAGAAAGTTTGGGGTGGTGATAAATTAAAAAAGATGTTTCAAACAGAATCATGCGGAGATAAATGTGGTGAGGTTTGGGTTTTATCTGCTTTGACGGGCAATGATAGTTTGGTTTCTAATGGACATTTTAAAGAAAATACTTTATCTGAACTGTGTGAAATATTCATGGACGATTTGATTGGCGATAAGCAATTTGAGAAATTTCAGGAAATTTTTCCACTTTTAATCAAATTTATTGATACAAGCGATTATTTATCTGTTCAAGTTCATCCTAATGATGCTATTGCGAAGAAAAAACATAATGTGAATTTCGGTAAGTCGGAAATGTGGTATGTTGTCGATGCCGAAGCAAATTCGCAATTGTTTGCAGGATTTAGCGAAGAAATGAATAGAGAATCATTATTAAAACATATACAAGAAAATACAGTTCAAGATGTTTTGCAGTCGCACTCAGTAAAAGCGGGCGATGTTTTATATATTCCTGCTGGTCTAGTTCATGCAATTGGTTCAGGTGTTTTACTCGCCGAAATTCAACAAAGTTCAGATATTACTTATCGTTTATATGATTGGAATAGAGGGGAGGTAGATGGTGTTAAAAGAGAGTTGCATATTAATGATGCACTTGATGCAATTGATTATTCGGCTAAAGCTACAATTAAGAATTTTTCAGATGCCTCGTTCAATAAAACAATTCCAGTTGTCAAAACGCCTTATTTTAATGTATCTTTAATAAACTTAGAAGGTGTTGTTAGGAAAAATTTTGAAGGAATTGATTCTTTTGTCGTTTATGTTTGTCTTTCGGGTAAATGTTCTTTTGTGCATGAAAATGAAGCAATTATATTGTCAGCAGGTGAGTGTATTTTAATTCCTGCAATTACTAAGCATATTGAAATTTTGAGCAATCTGCAAACTTCTCTTTTGGAAGTTTATATTTAAAATATTTCTAAATATTTTTTGTAATTTTATCTATCAGTTCATAAGTTGGAAGTAAGTCCTTCAACGAAGATTTGTTCGACTTCTTTTTGCCTTCAACTGTTTTAACAAATGCCTGTATTTCATTAAAATAACCCTGAAAAACTAAAGAGTTTTCTTCTTTAATAGGGTTGAGACCATTGTTTACAATGTAATTTTTTTGAGTTAAAACCGAAGTTTTAATTACTTTTTCCAAAGGAATTCCTGCTATTTGTTGTTGCATTGCATGCCCAATTAAGCGATAGGGATATGATGCTTCAAAAATTTCATCATTAGTATTAACTTTTAGATATTCATCTATTAGTTTCCAAGAATATAAAGTTGAAATATCAACACTTCCGACAATATCATTTTCATGTTTGCTGATTAATGATAAACTAAGACCTTTTTTATGTTTTAATAAATTAAAATGTATATCAATTGTTGGTCCAAAAAGAAAAATAATAGTATCAAGCGGATGAATAAAAAGTTCATAAAAAACATTGCCTTCGGGGTATGCACCAATATGAAAGCGATAATTATATGTATTGGATAATATTCTTTGTTTTGCAAGTCGAGTATAAACAGGAGCATATCTTCTTTGAAGCCCTACGAGACATTGCACTTCATTTTTTTCTTCAATTGAAATAAGTTCATTCAACTCATCAATACTAGTGCATGGAGGTTTTTCAACAAATACATGTTTTTTTGCCTGCAAAAGTTTTTTAACAATATTAAAGTGATGTTGCGGATTGACGCAAACAAAAACGCCTTCAATTTCTTCATTTTTGCATATATCGTCAATTGAATTAGTGTATGCAGCATTGAAGCGACTTGCCATTTTTTCGGCATTTGTAATTGTTCTTGATTGAACAATTTTAATAGGAATGGATAATTGTTGAATTACTGGATAAATATTAGAAATACTATGATTTCCTACTCCTATAAATGCGTATTTTTTTGTGTGCTTTGAAGCTAAGTCCAAAAATGATTGTTTGTTATATTGCTTAAATCGTTCAATTACTTTTTCTATCATTTTGTTGTTTTTTAAGTTACTATTGGTTTACAAATTTAGTTTCTTTTAATCAAATAATCTATATTTTCTGAATTGATACTTTTTTTTACTTGCAATATATATTTTTTTTCTACCTTTGTAAACATTAATAATTTAAAAACTCATTACTTATGAAAAAACAATTTACTTCTTTATTTTTAATTGCTATTGTTGTTTTAGGTTTTTCTTTTTCAGCATATAGCCAGATTACATTAGGAAAGGACAATTTCCCTAGTCCAAATGATAGTATCAGAGTATTGCCATATATGATTGCTGCAACTCAAAACTTTACAGATGATGATCCTAAAAATGATACATTATCATTAGAGCAAACATTGGAAAAAGCAATTTATGTAAACAACACAGCTGATGGTATGTCTAAGATTACAAAAACTGGTTATAGAGAAGATACAGTTGTTGTTTTCTACTATCAAGGTTTTGCTAAATCTCCATATATTAGAAAATATAATCCATACAATACATTCACTCCGGGTGCATCTCAATTTCCAACTGCTAATATACACACATTAATTTCTACATCAGAGGGTGATGCTCATACTTATCTTTTAAAAGATGACTCAGGTATATATGAGTTAGGTTTTTATTCTGTTACATCTGAAGGCGCAATGACTGCTAAAAATGATCCTAAAAAACCTATGGCTTTATTTCCAGTTTCTTACACAAATCCTAATAATGCTTCAGCAAATATAGTAACTAGTGTTACTACTTCTGCAGCTGCAATGACTATCACAACAACTTTAAAAATTACTGTTGATGCTTATGGAAAGCTAACTTTAGTTGATGGAAATATGACAGACCCAACAATTAAAGAATATCCTGATTTTATCAGAATTGCAACACATTCAGAAGATAATATTGATTTAGGTGGTGGTACAGGTATGAATCTTTTTGTTAAATCAAAAATTTACTCATATTATGTGCCAGGTTTATTTGAACCACTTGTAACATATTCAGTTGCTCAAATTCGTAGCAATATTGACCCAATGTATTGGTCAATGGCTGGAAAATGGGTAGATGAATTAGATTTTCAGTATGTAAAGAAAATTATTCCTTCTGCAATACCTGAAAATGAAGCTGCATTTTTCAATATTTTCCCAAACCCAACAAATGGACCAGTTGAAATTAGTTTTGAAAAATTAACAAACGAAAAAGTTTCAGTTGAGATTTACAGTATGTACGGACAATTAGTTGATTCATTCAATGCTGATGATAATCAAATTGTTCGCTTCAATATGGATCACTTAGCAAAAGGAACTTATATAGTTAATTTGAATATTGATAATAAAGTATTTTCTTCAAAAGTTGTTAAACAATAATTTCATTAAAATATTATTTTTAAGAGGCTGTCAGTCAAGTGGCAGCCTCTTTTATTTTCTGTAGTTTAATTTCAAAAACTACTTTTTATCGTTACAATATGAAAATTAGCTTGTTGTATGTCAATAAATCCAAAGAAAAGTTTATTTCAGATGCTTTGGCTTTTTATGTTCAAAGAATAAAAAAATATATTCGTTTTGAAGTTAAGGAAATTTCAATAAATCAATCATTAGGAAGTAATCCGATAGAAATAATTAAAAAGGAATGTAGTTTATTACAAAATGCACTAAAAGCTAATGAATATGTGATACTTCTTGATGAGAAAGGACATCAATTCTCATCTGAAAAGTTTGCAACTTATATCCAGCATTTGTTTAATACCGAATCAAGAAATATAGTGTTTGTTATAGGTGGAGCTTATGGTTTTACCGATGAATTTAAAAAACGAGCAAATTCTATTATATCACTATCTTCAATGACTTTCCCACATCAATTAGCAAGAGTTATATTTTCAGAACAACTTTATAGAGCATTAAGCATCATAAAAAACGAGCCATATCATCATACATAAATTTCTGTTTGAAAATATGTTTGTTGAGAAAAAACATTGTATTTTTGAAAATTGGAAAACTATAATGCTTGTATGAGAAAAAATTTAGTTTTAACACTACTTATTATAAGTGCGATGTTTGCAACTACATGTAAAAACAATAAATCTGATGAAATGATAAATACTTATATTTCCGAAAAAACTATTAAAGAAGCAATACAAAAGCTAATTGAAATTAATGGCGAAACTGAAAAATTTAGAATAGAAAAAGGGGTAAATCAAGTTGCTTTGTTTTGGATTGAAGAAGATGGAAACGAAAATGAATTTATTGAGTTTTGTTTTGAAAATTTTGTTTCTACAAATATGCTGGATACTTTGTTTGGCAAATTAGAACGAAATTATGAAATTATATATGGATACAGTCATAAAATGAATGTTGCTTTAACTATGCCTTTACATCTAAATATGGGTAATATTACTTCTGTTGACATGATGTTCGGTAGTTATTCGCCATACGCACACTTAGAAGACGATTTTTTCAAAAGTAAAATTGCTTTTATTAGTTTGTTAAATTTTCCGAGATATAGTTTGGAAGAAAAAAATAATTTGGGAGAAAAATGGACAGAAAAAGAATGGGCTTATGCTCATTTGGCTGATATGTTTACATCAAGAGTTCCTGCTTCTTTGGTGCAAAACCAATCTAAAGTTGCTACCGAATCTGATGCTTATATTTCAGAGTACAATATATATGTTGGACAATTGAGAGATGATAAAAATATACAATATTTTGACGATGAAATGAAACTTATTTCTCATTGGGGTTTGCGTGATGAAATTAAGGCTCAATATGGACAAGATAATGCACTTGCAAAGCAAAAAATTATTTACGAAGTAATGAAAAGGATTATTCATCAAGATATTCCGATGCAAGTTATCAATCAAAATAAATATACTTGGAATCCTTACTCTAATTCTTTGTTGAATACGAATGAGAAAATTGTTAGTGAACCCAATACAAGATATGAGCATTTAAGGCAAAATTTCTTGGCACAAAAAAGTATGGATAAATACTATCCCTATTTCCCAACATATATCGAAAGACATTTTGAAGGAGATATGGAAATGATGCAATCAGGTGTGGAGTCTTTGTTTATACAGTTTGTTTCTGCTCCCGAAATGAAAGAAGTGGCTAAGTTAGTTTCAAAAAGACTTGGCAGAAATCTGGAGCCTTTTGATATTTGGTATGATGGCTTCAAAACAAGAAGTGTGATTAGTCAAGATGATTTAGATAAAATTGTACAAGAAAAATATTCAAGTGTAGAAATATTTCAAAAAGAAATAAAGCAGATTTTGTTGAATTTGGATTTTGAAAAATCGACAGCAGAATTTATTTCGTCTCGCATTATAGTTGATGACAGTAGGGGAGCAGGGCATGCTTGGGGAGCAGTGATGAAAGACGATTATTCGAGATTGAGAACAAGAGCAGGCAAAGATGGTATGGATTACAAAGGTTTTAATGTTGCAATGCACGAACTTGGGCATACAGTTGAGCAAACAATTACCCTGCATGATGTTCCTTATTATTCAACTAGCGGAGTTCCGAATACTGCATTTACAGAGGCATTGGCATTTATGTTTCAAAAAAGAGATATGCTTATGCTTAATCAAAAGCAAAGCGGTGCAGAAATGGAAGCACTTGATTTAGCATGGTCTCTATATGAGATTATGGGAGTTTCTCTTGTTGATATGAATTTGTGGAAATGGCTATACAATAATCCCGACGCAAGTGCTGAAAATATCAAAAAAACTGTTATTGAAATAGCTAAAGATATTTGGAATAAATATTATGCAGAAATTTTTGGAATTAAAGACCAAGTAATACTTGCAATTTATAGCCACATGATTGATTATCCGCTTTATTTGTCAGCTTATCCATTGGGGCATTTAATTGAATTTCAGCTTGAAGAAGCAGTCAAAGATAAATTGTTTGGGAAAGAGATTAATCAAATTTTTGCTTATGGCAGAAAAACTCCAAATATTTGGATGTTGCGAAATACCGGAAATAAATTATCAAATGAGTATTTATTGAGAGCAGCAGCACAATCTGTGAAATCTTTAGAATAACATTGGAAGCTAAAAGAGCAATTATTAAAAATATTTTTTGAAGTCATTAATTATGAATAATTTTATTGTATCAGCGAGAAAGTACAGGCCAACAAATTTTAAAACAGTAGTAGGGCAAGACTATATTGTTACTACACTAAAAAATGCAATTAAAAATGACCAACTGGCGCAAGCATTTTTATTTTGCGGTCCAAGAGGCGTTGGAAAAACAACTTGTGCACGAATTTTGGCTAAAACCATAAATTGTACAAATATTACTGAAGATACTGAAGCATGCAACGAATGTCAGTCGTGCAAATCGTTTAACGAATCAGCCTCATTTAATGTTCATGAGCTTGATGCCGCTTCAAATAACTCGGTTGATGATATCAGAACGCTTGTAGATCAAGTTCGTATTCCACCACAATCAGGAAAGTACAAAATTTATATCATAGATGAGGTTCACATGTTGTCTGTGCCAGCATTTAACGCCTTTCTTAAAACTTTGGAAGAGCCACCTTCTTATGCAAAGTTTATTTTAGCAACAACAGAAAGACACAAGATAATTCCAACAATTTTATCCAGATGTCAAATATTTGATTTTAAAAGAATTGGTGTTGATGATACAGCAAAGCATTTAGCTTGGGTTGCCGAAAATGAAAAAGTTGATGCAGAATTTGATGCCTTACAAGTAATTGCTAACAAATCAGATGGAGCTTTGAGAGATGCTTTATCAATATTTGATCAAATGGTAAGTTTCGGCGGAAATATTATTACTTACAAAAGTGTAATCGAAAACTTAAATATTTTAGATTATGACTACTTTTTTAAACTTATTGACCAAATATTAGAGCAGGATATTACAAGTATTCTATTGACAATTAACGATATATATGACAAGGGCTTTGATGGGCAGTCGCTTTTGTCAGGGATGTCAACTCATATAAGAAATTTGTTAGTTGCCAAAGATAATGCTTCATTGCCATTGCTTGAAGTTCCACATAATATTATTAATAATTACAAAAGACAGTCAGAGCAATGTTCAAATAGTTTTTTGATTAAATCATTAGAAACTTT
>CAZKDV010000012.1:0-36039 GCA_964551645.1 uncultured Bacteroidales bacterium
TAAATCTATTAATTTTGTATCGAAAACCTGTAACGGTTATTTAGGACGATACATTGATTTAAATGCTATAAAACTCCTAAATCAATCATAGTGTTAGCCACTTTCACAAAGCCTGCAATGTTAGCACCTTTAACATAGTTTACATACCCGTCAGCTTCGGTTCCGTGTTTTACACAAGCAGCATGAATATTAATCATAGTTTGTTGAAGTCTTTCTTCAACTTCTTCTTTTGTCCAGCTAAGTTTCATAGAATTTTGTGTCATTTCAAAACCTGATGTTGAAACACCGCCTGCATTAACAGCTTTACCAGGAGCAAAGTTTATTTTTGCTTTTTGAAAAACAGCAATAGCTTCAGGTGTTGAAGGCATATTAGCACCTTCAGCAACAAATGTACAGCCATTTTTTACTAAGTTTTCAGCATCTTCTTCTCCTAATTCATTTTGAGTTGCACATGGCATAGCTAAATCGCATTTTACTTCCCATGGTCGTTTATTAGGGATAAATTTAGCACTTGGAAATTCTTTTGCGTAAGGAGCAACGATATTTTGGTTAGTAGCTCTTAATTTAGTCATATATTCAATTTTTTCTCCAGAAATTCCATCTGCATCATAAATATATCCATCAGGTCCACTTATTGTAACAACTTTAGCTCCAAGTTGATTAGCTTTGCTAACAGCTCCCCATGCAACTTGACCAAATCCTGAAATACAAACAGTTTTTCCGTTTAATGTTTGACCTTGAGCTTTTACCATTTCTTGAGCAAAATAAACAGCACCAAAACCAGTTGCTTCAGGTCTAATTAAGCTACCACCCCAATTTAATCCTTTTCCTGTAAATACGCCTGTGTGTTCTCCAGCTAATTTTTTGTACATTCCGTACATATATCCTACTTCGCGTGCTCCAACACCAATATCTCCAGCAGGAACATCAGTTTCAGGTCCAATAATTTTCCAAAGTTCAAGCATGTAAGCTTGGCAGAATCGCATTATTTCATTAGGTGATTTTCCTGTTGCATCAAAATCAGCACCACCTTTTGCACCTCCCATTGGTAGAGACGTCAAACTGTTTTTAAATATTTGTTCAAAACCTAAAAACTTTAAAATACTTAGGTTAACACTTGGATGAAAACGAATTCCGCCTTTGTAAGGTCCAATAGCGTTGTTATACTGTACTCTGTACCCGCGATTTACTTGTACTTTTCCACTATCGTCAACCCAAGCTACTCTAAAACTTAATACTCTGTCAGGCTCTACGATACGCTCAATTATTCCAGCTTCTTCATATTTAGGATTTTCGTTCACTAAATCTTGAATTGATTCAAGAACTTCGTGTACTGCTTGAAGATATTCTGCTTCTCCTGGATTTTTGCGTTCTAGTTCCGCCATAATTTTTTCTACGTTCATAACATCATAATTTAAAAGTTAATAAATATACTTGCAAAGTTAAGTGAATATATTGATTATAAATATAAAAATGCAATAATTATTTTACTTAATATGAGAATTTTATAGCTTATACGCACCATTGTTAATATCTTTATGTTTTGGAATAGGAATACATACAATAATTTGTGAAAACTTTGCTAAAATTCTACTATGCTATTAAACATCTTTAGAGCATATTGGTCTGACATCAATGAAATATACATAATTACAGCTTTAATAAAGTCTTCGTTATTATTGTATCTATATACAATAGGAATATCATATTGTAATTTTTGTTTTTGGGTAATTGATAAATCAGAGTAGCAAACGAACCACCTTTTAAAATTTCGTGTAAGTTCTGGATAAAAGCGTTTAACGGTCTCATATTTATCGCCAAATAGAAAAGTGTCAATTAGTACTTTATATATAGTTTCAATAATTAATTTAGCATATTCATTGTAGTAGTTAAGTCTTTGGTGCTTATATATGTGTTTGTAATTATATTCTTTAATTGCTACCATCAAGTTAAAGTATTTATCTGAAAAAGTTAGTCCATTTTGTGGACTACTATTTTTGCATAAATCAAGGACAAAGCCATGTACAAGATTAGTTGTATTAATGGTAATAATATCAGAGCCATACTCCTCGGCTAAGGCTTCTTTTAGTTCAGTAAGTTGTTGTTTGTCAAGTATTTTTAGCTTAATAGCATCTTCTATATCTCTACCAAGATAAGCAATTTTATCGGCAATTTTAACCACACAAGCTTCCCATGTGTAGGGAGCATATTGATTTGGTGCAGTAATTTTATATAAATCAATCATTTCATTTCTTGGAAACAATCCATTTTCATCAATTTCTCCACAGTGTGATATAAGTCCATCTCTAACAGCATAGGTTAAATTTAAATTACTTTGTTTTCCATCAAGTCCAGCAAGTGTTTCAATGTAGTCAGCAACAAACAAGGAGTTTTGTTCATGCCAAAAATTATTGTTAATTTCTTTGTTTAAGATATTATTAATAATTTTTTCTCCTTGATGCCCAAAAGGTGCATGTCCGATGTCGTGTCCTAATGCAATTGCAGTAGATAAGTCAGAGTTTAAACCTAATTCATTTGAAATAGTATTACTAATTGCAGATACATGATGAACATGTTCAATTCGTGTGCACACATGATCATTTTTTGTTCCAAAAAAAACTTGAGTTTTATGTTTTAATCTTCTATATGCGTTGCAGTGAAGCAAACGATTGAAGTCCCTTGAAAATTCCGAACGAATATCATTATTTCTTTTATATAATGTATTAGCCCTACTGATAGATGCTTCCCATTTTGGGTTTCCTTCTTTTAGTGCTTGATGTATAAAAGTATTATTCATGTTTTTTTTTGATAAAATTACAAATAATTTATATGAATATTTTTTTATCAAATAATGATTAAATCTTGTGTTAATCATTTTTTTGTTTAAAAGTAGTATGTTAAAAAACAGTAAATTTGCAATATTGATTTAATTAATATGTTAAAACGGCGTTTGTATTACATGATTTCCCCTTCCCAAAGGCTTTTGCTAAGAAAAATATATTATTTTCCGTCTTTGTTGAAAGATTTAATTTGTCGCAAAGATGGCGTTGTTTTACCTCCTAAAGCATATATTTATACAGGTAGGGGTGATTTTGAAATTATGGGTAAAGAGTATGTCGAAAAGTTAATACGCTTAACTAATTTACATGCAGAACATAGTATTTTAGATATTGGTTGTGGAATTGGGCGATTGACTATTCCTTTAACCCAAGTTCTGAATGAAAAAGGCAGTTATGAAGGATTTGATGTAGTTAAGTTAGGAATAAATTGGTGCAAAAAACACATTGAGCCACGCTATGCTAATTTTCATTTTCAGTATATCCCGATACAAAATGACCTATATAATTTGTCTGCTATCGAAAAAGCAAAGAATATTCGATTACCATATTCAAAACAGTTTGACAGAATAGTGTTAATTTCTGTAATCACTCACATGCAGCTTGAAGATGTTAGTCATTATTTTAATGAAGCGTTTAGATTACTCAAAGATGATGGAATATGCTTTTGTACGCTTTTTCATATTACAAATGAAATTTTGCAACAAGAAAATAATTTTTTTTTCCCACACCATTTCAATGGATATTCATTGCATAATCTCAAAGTTAAAGATGCCAACATTGGTTTTCATACTTCTTTTTTGTATGATATGATTGATAGTGCTGGACTTGAAATAACTCAACAATATGATGGGTGGTGGACAGGAAGAAATAAAGAGGCATGCGAAGATTTTCAGGATATTCTTATATTAAAGAAAAAGTAATTAATTTTTAAAATTTTCAATATGAATAGTAAATCAATTTTAAATAAAACACCACTTGGCTTTAATTGGAGTACACGAGATCCATTTATTTATTGCGTTCATCACAAAGACCACTATCCACAAGGTAATGCACAATTAGGACCAAACGCATCTTTAGCTGGTCGTTATTTAGGGAATGATTTTACACTTAAAGACGGTTGGAGAATGTATCATGGCGAAACAGTACCGGGCTTTCCTGCACATCCACATAGAGGATTTGAAACAATTACTATAGTACTGAACGGGTTTGTTGATCATTCAGATTCTTTAGGAGCAGCAGGAAGATATGGAAATGGAGATGTGCAATGGATGACAGCTGGTAAAGGAATTCAACATTCAGAAATGTTCCCACTTTTAAATCAAAATGAAACTAATTTGACAGAGTTATTTCAAATATGGTTAAATTTGCCTAAAAGCAAAAAATTTAGCAATCCATTTTACAAAATGTTTTGGGTTGAAGATATTCCAAAATATTTTGAAAAAGGGGAAGAAGGAAATGATGTTGAAATTTTGGTTATTGCAGGAAAAATAGGAAAAGTTGAAGCTATATCGCCCCCACCTGATTCGTGGGCTTTTGATAAATCAAATGATGTGAATATTTGGTTAATTAAGTTAAATCCTTTTGCTCAATTTAATATACCTGCTTCAACCGTAGGATTAAATAGGTCTTTGTATTTTTATATTGGAGATGAAATTACCATAGATGAAGAGAAAATTGAATCATATCATTCAGTTGAATTAATATCTAACAAAGAAATAGGTATCACTAATGGCGCAAGTGTTTCTAATTTACTGTTTTTGCAAGCAAAACCTATTCAGGAACCTGTTGTTCAACGCGGTCCTTTCGTTATGAATACTCAAGAGGAAATACAACAAACTTTTGACGATTATAGAGCTACACAGTTTGGCGGTTGGCCATGGCAACGATATGACAATGTTCATGGGTCAGAAAAGAAAAGGTTTGCAAGATATGACGATGGAACTATGGAGGAAAAATAAAATACTTGAAATAATATAGATCTTTAATTTGTATGTAGTATAATTATATATGGTAAAAGTTGCAATTTATTCTCGCAATTCAACTTTAAACTCAAAAGAAGTTGTAAAATCTATTATTGATAGTGTAAAGAATCATAGTGGGCAAACTATGGTATATAAACCTTATCTTCAACATTTCTCACAATTTTTTAAAAATACTGAATTTGATGATTCTTTTTCTAAACATGATGAACTTATTAATAAGGCTGATTTTTTAATTAGCGTTGGTGGAGATGGTTCTTTGTTAGATGCCATTCACTTAGTTAAAGACAGCAATATTCCTATTTTTGGAATTAATATAGGGAAACTTGGTTTTTTGTCTAGTATTGGAGCAGATGAGATTGATAAGTCAATATTCAACCTAATTAATAAAAATTATCATATTTCTGAACGAACTCTGCTAAATGTTACTTATGTGCAAAATGGAGTTGAAAATTCATCTTTTGCATTGAATGATGTTGTTGTATCAAAAAAAGATACAAATTCAATGATAACAACGCATACTTATGTAAATAAGGCTCATTTGAACTCATATTGGTCAGATGGATTAATTATCTCGACACCCACTGGTTCTACTGCATATTCTTTAAGTTGTTTGGGCCCTATTTTAACTCCTGATACTAATAATTTTATACTTAATCCTATTGCTCCTCATAATCTTTCAGCTAGACCAATTATTATTCCTGATAGTTCAGAAATAAAACTAATAGTAGAGGGACGACACAAGCATTTTTTTCTAACAACAGATGCAAAAACTGTATCAGTAAAAATAGGCACAGAGTTAAATATTATTAAAGAAAAATTCAATATTAGATTGATTAATTTTGCTGAAAGTAATTTTTTTCAACTAATTAAAGATAAGCTAAAATGGGGAGTAGATAAGAGAAATTAAAATAATAAAAAAAAACAATTAGTTTTTTGAAAAAATATGTGTATATTTGCATGTTAATTAGTAGAAATTTTAGACTAATGAAGGTTGGTAAATTAATTTTAGCTATTAGTATTGTTATACTTTTAAGTTTGCAAGAGTATTCTCATGCTCAAATATGGCATTTTCGTGACAAAAATGAATATTTTGTGGGTCTTGGTGCAACCAATTTTCTTGGGGATTTAGGAGGTACGCCTCGTATAGGTAGCGACCCTTTCAGCATGCGAGATTTAGATTGGCCTTCAACAAGACCATTGGTTAATGTTGGTTATAGATATAAATTAGATACTCGTATGGCGCTATCCGGAAATTTATTTTTAGGACAATTAGCTGGCGACGACAGATTAACAGAAAATAAATATAGAAATAATAGAAATTTACATTTTCGTTCTCCAATTATAGAACTATCTGCACAGTTTGAACTTTTGCTAACACAGCAAAGAGAAGGAGCTAGATATGCACTTAGAGGTGTACAAGGTTGGAGTTTCCTAAACTTTGAAAGTTATTTGCTTGTCGGTGTTGGAGGATTTTATTTTAATCCCAAAGCAAAATACAGACACCCCACAGAAGGTGATGGAAAGTGGTACGCTCTAAGACCTATAGGCACCGAAGGACAGACAATATCAGAAGATAAAAAAATGTATAGCAGATTTCAAATAGCAATTCCTTTTGGCGTAGGTATTAAATATGCTATTGATCAAAATTGGTCAATAGGTATCGAATATGGTTTGAGAAAAACATTTACCGACTACATTGACGATTGTAGTTCTGTTTATTTTGATAATCAAGCTATAAAACAACAAGGTATAGACAAAGGCGATGCATGGGCTTATTTAGCTGATCCTAGCTTAGGTTTGATAGACGGGCAAACAGTTTCTGGTGCTCAAAGGGGAGATCCTACAGACCTTGATTCTTATATGTTTGCTACAATAAAAATTTACTATAAAATTAAGGGTGGATTTATGGAAATTCCTAAATTCTGGTAGTCAATATTGTTTTAAAATACTTCTATTTTTTATTTTCTAATCGAATATATTTTTAAATACTAATTTAGAGTAGCAGAATTTGTATAATTTTGCGAAAACCTTATCGTAACTCAATATGTCAAAAAACGAAGATCTTTTTAAAAATATTATTTCACATGCTAAGGAATACGGCTTTGTATTTCAATCGAGCGATATTTATGATGGACTTGCATCTGTGTATGATTATGGTCTTTATGGTGTCGAACTAAAAAACAATATTCGTAATTATTGGTGGAAGTCAATGGTGCAATATCACGATAATGTGGTTGGCATTGATTCAGCAATTTTTATGCACCCTACAATATGGAAAGCATCGGGGCATGTTGATGCTTTCAATGATCCTTTGATTGATAATAAAGATTCTAAAAAAAGATATAGAGCTGATGTTCTCATTGAGGATTATATACAGAAAATTGAACAAAAAATTGATAAAGAAGTTGAAAAGGCAGCTAAAAGATTTGATAATTTTGATGCTAAATTATTCAAAAATACAAATTCAAGAGTAGTTGAATATCAAAGTCGAATTGATAGTATTGAAAAAAAGTTTAGTGATTGCATGAACGAAAACGATCTTGCCGGATTAAAAAACTTAATAGACGAGCTTGAAATAGTATGTCCAGTAAGTGGTTCGAGAAATTGGACAGATGTTAGACAGTTTAATTTAATGTTTTCAACTCAAATGGGAGCCTTAGGCGATGAGTCTTCATCTGTTGTTTATCTTAGACCAGAAACAGCACAAGGAATATTTGTAAATTTTGCTAATGTGTTGAAAACAAGCAGAATGAAGATTCCTTTTGGAATTGCTCAAACAGGTAAAGCTTTCAGAAATGAAATTGTTGCGAGACAATTTATTTTTAGAATGAGAGAGTTTGAACAAATGGAAATGCAGTTTTTTGTTAAGCCAGGTGATGAAATCAAATGGTTTGATTATTGGCATGGGGAAAGACTACAATGGTTATATTCGCTTGGTATTCCTAAAGAAAAATTTAGAATACATCATCATGAAAAATTAGCACATTATGCAAATGCAGCAATAGATATTGAGTATCAATTTCCGTTTGGTTTTAAAGAATTAGAAGGGATACACTCTCGAACTGATTTTGATTTAAAGGCTCATGAAAAATATTCAGGAAAAAAACTTAGATATTTTGATGTTGAATCAAATGAAACTTATGTTCCTTATGTGGTGGAAACTTCAATAGGTTTAGATAGAACTTTTTTGGCAGTTTTAAGTCATGCATATACAGAGGAACAACTGCAAGATAATTCAACGAGAGTTGTATTGCGTTTTGCTCCACATATTGCACCTGTTAAACTTGCTATTTTACCATTGGTAAGAAAAGATAATATGCCAGAAATTGCACATTCAATTTTTGACAAACTTAAACATAGTTTTCATTGTCAATATGATGAAAAAGATACTATCGGAAGAAGATATAGACGACAAGATGCAATTGGAACACCATTTTGTATTACCGTTGATAATGATACTATACAGGATTCGACTGTAACAGTTAGACATAGAGATAGTATGAAACAAGAAAAAATCTCAGTTGATAAAATTTATGAATATATAAGTACAAGTTTATTGTTTTAAAAAAAAGAATCATGGAAATAACAAAAATTATCATTGATACAATGAAAAAGGCTAATAAACCATTAAGTTCTGGACAAATAGCTGAATTAGCTAATGTTGACAAAAAAGAAGTTGACAAAGGGATGAAAAAACTTAAAGAAGCAGATAAAATTGAATCCCCAAAGCGTTGCTATTGGCAAGTGAAGGAATAATAGAGCATTTAATCAAACACTGTTGAAAAAGTATAAAATTGCAGCAGTTTCTTATCTGAATACACTGCCTTTTGTTTATGGCTTGAATGAGTGTAGTGCAATATTTGATGTAATGCTTGTTCCACCAGCAAAATGTGCTGAAATGCTTGAAACTGATGAGGTTGATATAGCATTAGTTCCTGTTGGTGCTTTATTAAAGTTTTTTCATATTGAAATTGTTTCTCCATATTGCATAGGAGCAAAAGGTGCTGTAAACTCTGTGTTTTTAATTTCTAATACACCTTTGAAGCAAATTGTAAAGGTTTATTGCGATCCACATTCATATACATCGAATGCACTTGTGAAAATATTATCAAAATATTATTGGAATTGTGATTTTAGTGTAAGTACTACAGCATCATATCCTCCCTTAAACTTGGAGTATGGCGAAGCATTTGTTGCTATAGGTGATAAAACATTTGGTTTGAAAACTCACTTTAACACAGTTGTTGACTTATCAATAGAATGGAATAAGTTTACAAAAAAACCATTCGTATTTGCAGTATGGATCTCGAAAAAAACTTTGGACATTAGTATTATTGAGCAAATGAATTTAGCATTAAAGTTCGGAATTTCAAATATCAAAAACAGTATATCACTTTTCAATTCAAGTTTTATATCTGCTGAAGAAGCAATTTACTATCTTGAGAATAATATTAAATATAACTTAAATAAAGAGTATATTGTGGGTATGGAAATGTTTCTGCAATATATTGATAAAGACATTGTGTCCAAAATATGTTACAGATACGAATAAGCAATAAACGAGTTGTAAATTTGAAGTTTACAACTTGATAACTTTTGTATTTATATGATATTGGAGGTTATTATCATACAATTCAATAAAATATAATCCTTTAGACAAATCTTCTACATTAATAGATACATGCTCATTTTGAGTTACTGTAGTTTTATGTACAATTTGACCATTTAAATTATATATGTTAATATTGTAAGCACTAATTTCTTTTGGCAGATTATTAATGTTTAAAGTATTTTCAACTAAACTTGGCGTAATTGTAATCGGAATATAATTTGTATTATTTTCAATATTAACTGTACTCCCACTATAGCCATAAACTGTAACATTGTCTATGTAAAATTCAAATAAATTGGAATTATTTTTAGAGCAGCTTGCGTTAAAATATAAATAGATTCCTGATTTGTTGTTTACATTTCCCAAATCCATTTCAATTTCAACTTTTTGACATTCTCTTTTTTCGCTAAACTTGAAGCCTTTTCCGTTCAAATCTCCGTATGAAATATCTACACCGTCAATAGTAATTGAGTTAATAAAATCTTTTTTATAAGATTCATCTGCCCACATTGAAAAATAACATTTATCCTCAGTTTGTTCTGGAAAATATGAGTGGCTGACATCAAATGTAAGAAGTATAGTGTCATGATTACTGCAATCAAGTATGGGCATTCGTGCAAAGTTGCTCCAGTAGCTGTTCCAGTTTGCGGCATAGCCTATTCTTCCGTCATCACAACCTCCATCGTTGAAATGAAGAAAGGGAGGATTGGAAGAAGGTGCATGCCATAAATGAGGAGGTGGATTATAGCTGGAATATAGTGGGTTGTAATCAAAAGTATCAGGTCCGTACAGTATTACTTGAGAAAAAGATGTTGCAAAAATGAAACAAGCGAACAGTAGTGTAGAAAATAATTTTTTCATGATATTGTTATTTTAAGTGATTAGTAAAATGATATGCAAGTATTGATGTTGCAATTGCTGCATTTAAAGAGTCGGGGTTATTTTGTGATTTATTTAGTTTAGGAATACATGTTTGTTCAGATATATATGGATTAAGCGATTCAGAAATGCCTATACTTTCATTGCCAATGATAATTATAGCAGGAAATTGTGGACTAACAGTATTAAGTGGTTTTCCATTAAGAAAAGATCCGTAAACATGTGTTTGAGATTTTGTTTGTTCAAGATATTGTTTTAAGTCACAATAAGATACATCTGTGCGTAGAAACGAACCCATTGTTGCTTGTATAACTTTAGGGGAGTAAATATCAACAGTGTCTTCGGAACAAACGATGGACTTAATGTTAAACCAATCAGCTGCACGAATAATGGTTCCTAAATTGCCAGGGTCTCGTATGGCATCAAGCATTAGAGTAATTGGATTTTCTTCTGATATTGGAATGTGTGTAACATTTGGTATTTCAACAACAGCAAGACCAAATGAGGGAGATTTCATAAAGGAAATTCTTTCTAACCTAGTTTGTGTAACAATATTTGATTTTACCTCTAAGTCATAATGTCTTTCCAACCATCGCTTTGCAGGATCTGTTAAGTAAAGCGAGTGAATTTTATATTTTTGACTTTGTATAAGTTCAATTATTATTTTTTGTCCTTCAACAATAAATAGCTTATTTTCTTCTCTATACTTTTTGAGATTGAGAGAGCGAATTAACTTAAATTGACTGTCAGATGGCATAGGACTTTTACTTTTTAATAGCTAATAACTATTCTTTTGATTGAATTTTTGCCCAAGAGTCTTTAAGAGTGGTAATTCTGTTAAATACCTTTTTTTCTTCATTACTATCGAGATCTAGAAAGAAATATCCAAGTCGCTCAAATTGACAACGAAATTCTCCATTAGCATTGTTTACAAGTTCTGGTTCGGCAAAAGCTGTTTTAATGACTATTGATTCGGGATTGATATTGTCGGTAAAATCTTTAAATTCATCTGCTTCGTCAGGATTAGCTTTATTAAATAATCTATCATACAGTCTAACTTCGATAGGTACGCTCTTTTCCTTACAAACCCAATGAATTGTTCCTTTAACTTTTCTGCCATCTGGACTTGAACCACCTTTTGTTTCGGGGTCGTATGTGCAGTGAACTTCAATAATATTTCCTTGCTCGTCTTTGATAACATCAGTACATTTGATGTAGTATGCGTATCTAAGCCTAACTTCATTGCCCGGTGCTAATCTAAAATATTTAGAAGGAGGATTTTCCATAAAATCATCTTGCTCAATGTATATTTCTCTTCCGAAAGGAACATTTCTTGTTCCGTGGTTAGGATATTCTGGATTATTTATTGCTACAAGCTCTTCCGTTTGATTCTCAGGATAGTTAGTTATAACAATTTTTAAAGGATTTATCACGCTCATATACCTATCTACAACTTTATTAAGTTCATCTCTGAGATAGAATTCAAGCAATGATAACTCAATAGTATTATCTCTTTTGGCAACTCCAACACTCTCGGCAAATGTGCGAATTGAAGAAGGAGTGTAGCCTCTGCGTCTTAAACCCGAAATAGTTGGCATACGGGGATCGTCCCAGCCTTTAACAAATCCTTCTTTAGCTAGTCGCAATAGTTTTCGTTTGCTCATTACTGTATATGTCAAATTTAAGCGTGCAAACTCAATTTGCTGTGGATGGTAAATATCAAGTGTTTCTAAAAACCAATTGTATAAAGGTCTGTGAATCTCAAATTCAAGTGTGCAAATAGAATGAGTAATATTTTCAATAGAGTCGCTTTGCCCGTGTGTGTAATCATAAGTTGGATATATGCACCATTTTGTGCCTGTGCGATGGTGAGGAGTGTAATTAATTCGGTATAAAACAGGATCTCTCATTAACATATTTGGGTGAGCCATATCAATTTTAGCTCTAAGTGTTTTTGAACCTTCCGGAAATTCTCCATTTCGCATTCTACGAAATAAATCCATGTTTTCTTCAATACTTCGATTTCTATATGGACTATCTGTGCCGGGCGAATTAATAGTGCCACGAGTTGTGCTAACTTCATTTGCAGCTAAGTCGCACACATAAGCTTTATTTTTAGCGATAAGCAGTTCAGCCCATTCGTACAATTGCTCAAAATAGTCTGAAGCGTAAAACATTCTGTCTTCCCAATCAAAACCCAACCAACGAATATCTTCTTGAATTGCTTCAACATAAGATACATCTTCAGTCTCGGGATTAGTATCATCAAAACGAAGATTGCATTTACCATTATATTTTTTTGCTAAACCAAAATTTAAACATATTGATTTTGCATGTCCTATATGAAGGAAACCATTAGGTTCAGGAGGAAATCTTGTGTGTACTCTTTGATTGTATTTATTCGTGTTTAAATCCTCATCTATAATTTGCTCGATGAAATTTTTTGAGGGTTTAACTTCTTTGTTTGTGTCGCTCATAAATCTTTTGTTGAAAATTTTTAATGCAAATTTAGTTTTTATTTTTGTAATGTGTTGATATTCTCACTCTTATTTTTTTTATTGAATCATAACACAGTTTAAATTAACAAAATAATGTAATTTTGTTTTGTAAAATTATAAATATATAATTATATGGCGATAATTACTTTAGAAGGAATGGAGTTTTATGCTTACCATGGCTGCACTGAAGAAGAAAAAAAAGTTGGTATTTGGTTTACGGTTGATATAATATTAGATTATCCGTCAGAGCGAGCCGAATATACTGACCAACTTGATAAGGCGATTAATTATCAAGAAGTTTATAATATAGTTGCTGAGGAAATGTTACAGAAATCAAATCTTATAGAAAATGTTGCATATAGGATTAAAGAACGCATTTTAAAGAAATTTTTAATTTGTCGTTCAGTGAATGTTCGTGTAGCAAAAATGTCTCCACCACTTGGAGGGAAACTTAATAATGTGTCAGTTTATATTTAGTGTATTACCGTTATCAGACCTCTTTTCTTAAAGTTTGTGCCATTTGCAAATACAGCTTGAATAATGTAAATATATGAATCTTGCGACACTAACACACCATTTGTTTTGCCGTCCCAAGCATCATTAATATTGTTAGTTTCAAACATAATTTGTCCCCACCTATTATATATTGTAAATTGGTATCCTTCTGAACTAACAAACACTAAACTTGGCTTAAATGTAGTATTTAGACCATTAGGAGTAAAGGCGTTCGGAATAAATATTCTGGGTGTTTGCTCGATGTTTACTTCATTTGAAACACTTTGTTCTTTATATCCAAATATATTGCCATCAGCTTGAACGGCTTGAATATAATATGTAATTTGATCGTTGCCAGTAATTATCTCATTTTCAATGTTATCAATGTAAGTATTGAGTTCTTTAGGCAAATCAGCAAGATTTATGGCATTTGTTGTCGAATTGCTTTTTCTGAATATTTGATAGCTTTCTACACCTTCGTCCCAACCATTATATTGTGACCAATCAAGTTGTGTTGTGTATAATTCTTCCAAGTTTTTACCATTTAGTAAAATGGTGCTTGAAGTGTTTGAAGTTAATGATTCAAGACCACAAGCATCAATAACAGAGTATTTGTAAGTATAGCTTTTTTCAGAAACTTGAACATCATAATCTATATATGTTGTTTTTTCTGTGCCTTGCGTTCCAAGAGTTGTAAGATGTGTGAAATTTAAACCTCCGTCAATAGATTTTTCTAATTTATATCCTTTCACATTAACATTAATATCATTGTGTAAAGCAATTTCAACAGCCTCATTATCAATAATTGTAACATAAGGAATATAAGCAAATTGTGGTTGAGGAGGACGGCTTATTGAGTCGCAAATAATATTTGACGAAGCAGATTGAGAGTCGTCTTGACTTTTTGCTGAAACATAAAAACAGATATTATAGTTGTTGTTATTTGCAGCGATTGAATATTGATAAGTAGTTTGTGTTGAGCTAAGAATAGCGTCTTGCGTATAAGCTTGTCCGTCAATTGATGTGTAAACTACATATTTATCAATGCTTGGATTCATGTTGATATACGGAGTCCAAGAAAGTTCAATATATGGAGAACAAGTGGTGTTTGAATGTGATAAAAAAATTGAATTGTGTATTGAACTCATTGGGCTTGTGTTTCCACAACTATCAAGTGAAGCAATTCTATACGATTCAGATGTAATATTTGCTGTTGATGAGTTGTCGGTATAGAATGTGCCTGCAAGAGTATCTATCGGCGACCAAATTCCACTAATGTTTTTGTAAATGATGTAACCAATAATATCAGGGTCATTTCCGGCTTGCCAACCTAATTCTGCTAATTGTGTTGTTTTGTTAATACTTACAGTATCAAATTTAGGTATATCAGGCGGAACAACATCAATAAATACATCTTCATCAATAGAAGAAACAGAAATGCAAGCATTGTTTTGTTGTCGTATTTGATATGCAATAAGTTTATTGCAAGCAATAACAGTATGATTGTAACTTAAATTTAATGTCGAGTCAATAAATTGCCAACTGCCACCAGCATAAGATTGATAAATATAAAAATATTCATTGTAAGCATTGATTTGTGGTGCATGAATTGGATTCCACGATAAATTAGCAGTATTATTGCCAATATTGTTTACTTTAAGCAAGATGCTTGCCAGAGTATCAGACGAATTAGAGTATTGAAAAGTGCCACCAATGTTTTTCCTAACTTTAATGTAGTAATATCCAATATCGTTTTGTCCATTAAAGTTATCATGTGTATAGGTGGTTTGAGAATAGTTGAAAATTGAGTCAATTGCAACAAAAGAGGCAGATTTGTCAGGACTAAAAAAAATATGATAGCTGTCAAATTCATTAAGAGGGTCGGAAGGTGGCAACCAGCTTATAACTATATCTCCGTTGGCTAAAACTTCAATACATTGCACATCTGGCGTTGAATACATTTTCATACTTAATAAAATGAAAATAAGTATGTGTATCATTTTTTTCATACATGCTGATTTTATAATTTTCCTACTACAACTTGGTGTAATTCATCAGTATTTAAGTAAATTTGTGCCAATGTCCTAATATCTTCTCTCGTTATATCATTAATTGTTCTTATAGCATTTTCTATATATAACTGCAAATTAATATTATACAAACTAGTGTTCATGTATAATGAAAGTTGATTAAAAGGTCCATTACAAGACTGAAGTATTTGTCCGAGTTGATAATTTTTCACAAGCTGAAGTTCTTTTTGCGAAATAAGTGTTTCTTGTAAACGATGAATTTCATTATTTATTTCGATAATTGAAGCATTTGTGTATTCTGATTTAACTTGTGATGAAATGTAGAATATACCTGTTTGAGGCAATGAGTTAATATTTGAGAAAATACCGTAAGTATAGCCTTTTTTTTCTCTAATGTTTTTCATCAATCTTGACCCAAAATATCCGCCAAGTATGGTGTTTAATATTTTCAGTTTGTAATAGTCTTGATGTGTCAGATTTGGAAATAGTTTGCCAATAATTATTGCAGATTGTTTGGCATCTGTTTTTTCTATAAAGGTTTTCTTCGCTTTTTGATTGTCTAAGGGTAGAATTGTATTTGTTTGTGCTTTGCTAAAAAATTCCTCGAATATACTAAAATCGTCCTGATTTATGTCCCCTATCACCGAAATCGTACTTTTGCTCAGATTGTAGTATGTTTTATAAAAAGATTGAAGCATTTGGCGACTAATGTTATCATAATCTTCTTTTTCTTCAACAAGAGCATAAGGATAGTTTTTTGGAAAAATAGATTTAAAAAATTCTCTTTGTGCAATAAAGTCAACCCGTTTAAGATTTACAGCAAGATGCTGTTTTTTATTATGTAAAATAATATCTAATTGTTTTTGTGGAAAATTTGAAAAGGCAATAATTTCATTGAGCAATGCTAAAATATTTGTTAGATGTTTTTGTAAACAAAAGACAGTAATTTTTGCATTATAGAACTCTGAATTAGTAAAAATATAAGCTCCATAAGATTCAAATGCATCAATTAATTGTTTGTTATTCAGCGATTTTGTTCCTTCAAGCAACATTTGGGCTGTAAGTTGCGAAATAGCAGGCTTATTTTGAAACCATTTTCCAGACGGAAAATAAATAGATAATTGCAATATTTTTTGCTCCTTATATGGAAACTGCACTATTTTGCACCCGTTTGAAAGTGTATGTTTTAGTGGTTCAATAAGATTGACTGAAACATTGTTGTATGTGTTTGGTGGGATACTTCTATTTAGCATAAGAATTGGCGAATTTGAAGCGTTATATAAATTTATTTGTAGTCAAATGCTTGGATAAATACAATAAAGTTGAAGAATATTGTTCTTGAAATAGTGCTTTTGCTGTTTCTTGTACATCTTTTGTTGTAATAGACATATAGTTGGAGATTTCATCATGCATCATTTCAGCTGAGCCAAGTAGCTCAAAATATGCCAAATCCATTGCTTTGTCAAGAATGTTTATTTTATCAAATGCTTGTCTGACAATTATTTTGTTTTTAATTTTTTTTATTTCTTCTTCTGTAACTTCTTGATTAGCAAGTTTTTTCAATTCTTTCCAAATCATTTTTTCTGCATGTTGCATATCAGTATTTGGCAATAAAGTTCCGGTTATAATAATTTGCCCAGCATCAATACTGCCTGAAATATATACGTTAATTGAAGAAAATAGTTTGTGTTTTAGCACAAGTGATTGATATAGTCGGCTACCTTTGCCCTCTGACAAAATATCGGTAATAATATCACAAATATAATATTGTTTGTCCATTCGTTTAGACATAGGAAACGACATTACTATTTTGTGTAAAGGAACATCATTAAGCACTTCAAGTCTGCGAGCTTTTGTTTGCTTAGGTTCAATGGGAATATTTCTAATATATGAATGTTTTTTATCAATGCTTCCAAACCATTTTTCAGCCAATTGTATAGTTTCTCTTGTGTCAATGTCTCCGGCGATAACTAAAATGGCATTTTGAGGATTGTAAAATGTTGAGTAAAAATATTTAACATCATCTAAATAGGCATTTTTTATATGCGAAATATTTTTGCCTATCGTAGGCCACATGTAGTGATGAGTGGTGTAAGCAAGCGATTGAAGCAAAAGAGGAATATCTCCATAAGGCTGGTTGAGATACCTTTGATTAAATTCCTCAATAACTACCTTTCTTTGAATATCAAGAGATTTTGGTGATAAGTTTATTGCCAACATCCTGTCTGATTCAAGCCAAAATGCAGTTTCAATATTTTGTTTAGGAATTGTCAAGTAATAATTGGTAATATCGGGAGATGTAAAAGCGTTGTTTTCACCACCTGCAAATTGTAAGGGTGTGTCATATTTTGGGATATTGATTGAGCCGCCAAACATCAAGTGTTCAAATAAGTGAGCAAATCCGGTTTTATTAGGCGATTCATCGCGAGAACCAACATCATAAAGAACATTAACGCATACTATGGGAGAAGTCTTATCCTCATTGATAATACATCTTAGTCCATTGGACAAAATAACTTTTGAAAATTGTATATCCACTATCTAAGTTTTTAGCAAAAATACGATTTTTCCTATTGCATATTTTGAATAAAGGATTAGTAAATATAAAACTTATTGTGCATTTATATTATGCTGGGATATTATAGTGTATATTAAAGAAATTGAAAAAAACGAACAATATAGAAATTTGATTAAATTTGCAATATGGAACTTGAAAAAATATATAATGAGGATTGCTTGATTACAATGCAAAATATGCCTGATAAGTATGTAGATTTTGTCATTACATCGCCTCCTTATGATGATATAAGAAATTATAATGGCTATCAATTTGAATTTGAGAAAATTACAAAAGAATTGTATCGAATTTTAAAGATTGGAGGAGTTGTAATTTGGGTCGTGGCTGATGCAACCATTGAGGGAAGTGAAACAGGAACATCTTTTAAACAAGCATTGTTTTTTAAAGAAATTGGGTTCAGATTACATGATACCATGATATATTACAAAAATAATCCTATGCCTCAGACTGGAAATAGGTATCATCAGCATTTTGAATATATATTTGCATTTTCAAAAGGAAGTCCCAAAACCTTTAATCCGATTACAGAATCTACAAAATATAGAGGACTTGCAAATATGAAAAATCGTGGACAAAATGGTTCTCTTGATTATGAAAAAGTGGAAAGAACAAAAGAAAAAAAAGTAGGTAATGTTTTTTTCTATTCTGTAGGTGGTGGAATTTCAACAAAAGATAAGATTGCATACGGTCATCCTGCGATTTTTCCCGAAAGGCTTGTTGTCGATCAGATAAATACATGGACTAATGAAAATGATTTAGTGTATGATCCATTTATGGGAAGTGGCACTACAGCTAAAATTGCACAATTGTTGAATAGAAGGTGGATAGGTTCAGAAATTTCGCAAGAATATGTTGAAATTGCAAACGAAAGATTAAAAACATATACATTAAACAATTTATTTACAACAAAATAATATGAATTTAGTTGAACGAGGTTCACAAACAGCAAAAGATGGTTTTAGAAATGAAGATGATATAGTTGGAAAATTTAACTCTTGGAAAAAAGATAAAGACGCTCAAGAATGGTTAGTATTAATGAAGTATGAACTTTCTGAGATTGAATATGTTGAAGCGGTTAAAATATCTGGTTTTAAAACTGATGTTCAAGTTCAAGTAACTATCAAACTAAAAAAAGCAATTGATGTTGAAAATTTACAGATTAAGTTGGTAAGTAATCTTAAAGGATTTAATCAAATTGATAAGCGTTGGGTTGATAAATACACAGAAATGTGGAATATACCTTTACAAGTTGTTTCAATTTTAAAGAGATATACAGGAGAAGAAAAACCTACAATCAGAAAGCCCAAAGATAAAAGAAGAATGTTTGCAAATGAATTTTCTGAAGTTGAGCAAAAAGTAATTTTAAAATGGTTAAAGAAAAATCAATCTCTAATTGTTTCAGATATATTGAAAGGACGAGGAAGATTTGCAGCAGAATGGATGCTTGTTGCACAAAAAATTGAAAAAAATGCACGCTGGATACTTAAACCAATGAATTTTTGCATGAATTATTTTGGAAATAGTGAAATAGAGATAACTAAACGAGGTAATTTCAAAATCGGAAGAATTACAATGCAAAGAAAAGGTGGTGATGGAGGCAGAGATACAGCTAAAATGTTGCAATTTAAAATTAATCCAGCAGAATTATTTGATAATGAGAAATTTGTACGATAATAGCCAGTTTATAGCGATAATCGTTAAATTGCTCCGATTAATTGTTTTTTCGATAAATTGATGTATCGTTTTTAGATTAAAGTTTATTAGTAAAAGTCAGCCACCTTGGTAAACAGGGTTAGATATTAAATCCATTGCAATAAGCTCTAATTACTTGAATTTGACGAATATCCGAATTTCTTCGTGAACTTGAGCAAATTTTCATTTATTTTCCAAATTGCTCAAAGATTTCAATATACAGTATATTTAGTAAAAAAAATATTTTATTATTTTTGCAAAAAACGCATAATTATGAAACTACGATTTTTAAGTTATTTAGTTATCAGTTTTTTATTTATTCACTCGTGCCAATATATGATTGGAGAAGATGCGGTAGATGAAAGTGAACAAGAACTACCGATTATGTTAATTGAAGAGGGTAGAGCTGATAATGTTCAAACAGGAGTTTTTATTTCTGAAGTTGAACTGCCTGAATCACAAAGCATTACAAGCAATATAGTATATTATGATGATGATAGCTATCGAATAGATTGGATGCTTAATCAGGGTTCAGAAGATTTGTTGAAATTTATTATCCATAATGATACTATTCAAGATGCTAATAAGGCAATGATTACAGGCTTGATAATTTTTTCAGACAAATATCAAACTAAGCAAAAACTACAGATAGGAAGTAGCTTTCAAGAATTGAAAAATGCAATTAATGATATGGTTTTATTATTTAATGCTTTTGAAGGCGATATGTTTTGTTATTCTCGAAGCAAGGACAAAATACACTATGTTTTAGACGCTAATTCTTTAGACAATGTGCAGTTTGTGAACAATAATGAATCGAAATACATAGAAATTGACAAAAATTAAGTTAATCCGGATTCTAAAGTAAAAATTATTAGGGTTTATTAATAGTGCTTTATTTGTGAAAATATTGTATTAATTTTGAAGTTTAAATTAAAAATTATATGAAATCAACTTTTTTTAAATACACTATAATTTTTGTTTCTTTATTTAGCATGTTTTTTGCTACTTCTTGTGAGCTTGACGATGATGAGCCTAACGGACTCGAAGATGCCAGAACTAAATTTAATGGCAGTTGGATGTGTACAGAACAAAGTCAATTATCCTATCCTGTAACAATTACTAATAATCCTCAAAATTCATCAGAAGTTTATATTAATAACTTTAATTTGTTTGGAAAAGATGAATATGTTGTTGCTAAGATTGCTGGTTTTTCCATGAGTATTCCAGATCAAAAAGCATGTAGCACTTATGATGTTAGTGGAAATGGACAAATGTCGTCAAATAAAAAAGACATTGTTTTGCAATATACTGTTAAAGATGGAGCAAATACTGAAACCATAAATGCAAATTATACAAAACAGTAGTCAAATTTGTATATAATTAATCGTTTCGAAGGAAAGTTTAATACGGAAAATCCAAATAATATTCTTTAACCAATTCTTTAAACTCATTGGTGTATAGATTGTTTTTAGACCTAAGTGTTATATGAGAGAATTCGATTAAGTTTTTATTTGTTTTGGAAAATGACAATATATGTCTGTTTGGTTTCAATTGTTCTTTTGGAATAATTATATTAATATGCGACAAATATAAATTCTGGTTTAGTGCTTCTTCCATACATTCAGTGGCTCTATCGCTTGGCAAAATCAAACTAATAGTACCATTATTACTAAGAAGTTTTCTTGTTGAAAAAAAAAGTTCATTCAGATTGAGTGTTTTTTCGTGTCTCGAAATTACCCTTTTATTTTGTAGTGGATATATTCCTTGTTTGAAAAAGGGAGGGTTTGCTACAATTAAATCATATAAAATATTGTTATCATTTTTGAAATCTTGTAAAGGAGTGTTAAAAACTAATAAATTATTGCCCCATTTACTCATTGCAAAGTTATTTGTAGCTTGAATGCAGCTGTGTTTGTCAATGTCTATTGCATGTATTTGACAATTATATTTTTGTGCTAACATTAGCGATATTACTCCGCAACCAGTTCCGATATCTAAAATATAGTTAGGATTTTCAGCCTTAGCATAAACTCCAAGTAAAACAGCATCTGTACCCACTTTCATGGTGGATTTGTCGTCATATAACGAAAATTGCTTGAAATGAAACGGTTTGCTCATTCTAAGTACAAGTCAATTAATCCATTAGGACAAGTAACAAGTATTTGTTTTTTTTCTCTATCCACTTCATTAATGATATTATCATGTATAGGAATGAGTATTTCTTTTCCTTGAAATTTAATTTGAAAAAGCGCTTGAATATTGGCGTCAATCACTTCTTCAATAATACCACAATATCCAAACTTTGTATCGTATATTTGAAATCCGATTATTTCATGAAAATAAAATGAATTGCCGCTAAGTTTTGGCAACATGTGTATAGGAAGAAATATCTTTTTATTAACAAACTGTCTTGCTTGCTCAATATAATCAATATTCATGATTTTTATAGAGAAAAAGCCTTTTTCGTCTATATTAATAAACTTTACTTTATGAGGAATAAATTGCTTTCTTATTTCAAAAAAGGCATGTTCTATATTTTGATAAGACATAGGATTATCTGATTCTATTTTTCCATAGAGTACACCATCTAATCCATGCGTTTTAACTATCTTACCAAGATAGAAAAAATCGCTTTGTTTCATTTTGAAAAAGTATTTTATTCTTCAGTATTTTCTTCTTGAGTTGTTTCAGGTTCTACAACTTCATTTGCTTGTTCTACTGTTTCTTCTATTGTATCTTCAGAAGCACTAACTTCTTCTTCAGCTTGTTGCTTTGCATGTTGTGCAGCTGCTAATTTTGCTTTTTTTTCTGCTAATGCTTTTGCTCTTTCTTCATTAACAAGTTGCTCTTGTTGTAACAATTTTTTGCTAGCTTCTTTTTCGCTTAATACTTTAGCATTTGTTTTAGCTGTAATTTTCTTTTCTTTTTCTTCTAACCACGCATTAAATTTAGCGTCAGCTTGTTCTTGAGTTAAGGCACCTTTAAGGATCCCTTTTGCAAGGTGGTTTTTGTATAAAATACCTTTGTGTGAAAGAATAGCTTTTGCAGTATCAGTTGGCTGTGCCCCAACTTGTAACCAATAAAGGGCTCTTTCAACATTGATATCAATTGTTGCGGGTATGGTTAGAGGATTGTATGTGCCAATATTCTCAATAAACCTCCCGTCACGCGGTGCACGATGGTCAGCAATTACTATACGATAGAATGGCTGTCCCTTTTTTCCAAATCTTTGTAAACGAATTTTTGTTGGCATAATAAATTATTTTAATTGAGTTTGCAAATTTCGTAAATTTTTTTCAAATAAATGCTTAAAAAACAGATTTTTTGCACTTTTTAGTATTAGTTATACTTGAAATGACCATTTTCTGATATTATTTCTAATTTTTCTCCTTCAAAATACTCGCAATATCCAATAATTTTTGCGTCAATATTAAAGGATCTGCTGATTGAAATTATTTCATTAGCAATATTTTGATTGGGGACAAATATTTCTAATCGGTGTCCCATATTAAATACTTGATACATTTGCTCCCATGGAGTAGAAGATTGTTCTTGAATAATTTTGAATAATTCTGGTGTTTCAAATAGATTGTTTTTTACAATTTTGAGCTTGTTGATAAAATTTAAAACTTTGGTTTGCCCTCCACCAGTACAATGTATCATTCCATGAATATGTTTTTTTATTTCTTTGGGTATTGCTTTAATGATAGGAGCGTATGTTCGTGTTGGGGAAAGCACAAAAGAACCCATATCCATATTGCTGATAGGAGAAGGGTCGGTTAATTTATATTTTCCCGAATAAATAACTGAATTGTCTGTTAGATTATCATAAGTTTCGGGATATTTTTCTCCAATAATTTTATGAAAAATATCGTGTCTGGCAGAAGTAAGTCCATTGCTACCTATACCGCTATTATATGATTTTTCATAAGATGCTTGTCCAAATGAAGATAAACCAACTATTAGATCGCCTGATTGGATATTTTTGTTGTGAATAATGTCGTTTTTGTGTAATCGGCAAACAACCGTAGAATCCACAATAATTGTTTTAACAATATCGCCAACATCAGCAGTTTCACCTCCTGCCGAAATGATATTAATATTGTATTCCTTGAGAAAATCAATACATTCTTCAAAACCATTAATAACTGCACTAATGACACTTCCTTCAATTAGATGCTTGTTTCTTCCAATAGTTGATGAAACGATGAAATTATCATCAGCTCCTGCACATAGCATATCATCAATATTCATTATTAATGCATCTTGTGCTATTCCTTTCCAAACATCTAAGTTGCCGGTTTCTTTCCAATAAGCGTATGCCAAAGAAGATTTAGTGCCTGCTCCATCAGCATGTACTATGACTCCATAGTTTTCATCATTGCTAATAATATCGGGAATTATTTTGCAAAAAGCACTTGGAGCTATACCTTTGTCAATATGTTCTATTGCTTTGTGAACATCTTCTTTTTTGGAACTTACACCTCGTTTAGCGTATTTGTTAGTCATATTTTGTAGGATTAAAAAAATACAGCATTCTAATTAAGAATGCTGTATTTAATATTGTTCTTAGCCCAATTTAATCATTTCATTCTTCCTCATTTGGAGAATCATTGATAATTTGAATTTTGGGAACTTGAATATTTGTTTCTTTTGAAGGTACATAGTCGTCGCGAAGAATTTGGAATGTAGTTCTTCTATTAAGTGTGTGTGCAGCTTCTTGCTCATCTTTGCTTGATAGCGACTCAATGTATTCTTTAGTTAATACTATGCCTTTTTTGAATGTAAATGTTTTTCCTTTATGTGTAGAAACTTTATCTTCTTCTAATACTCTAGGCACTCTATCAGCATATCCTTTAGCTACTAGTCTGTCAGGGCTAATACCGCGTTCTATCAAATAATTGACTACTGATTGAGCGCGTCTTTGTGATAATGTGTCGTTTGTTATTGCTATGGGTCGGATATCTGTATGAGATTGAAGCTCAATGACAATATTTGAGTTTTTATTCATAGTTGTAACCAACTTTTCAAGAGCATTTTTTGAAGCAGGAAGTAGTTCCCAACGACCTAATTCATATAAAATATCTGGTAATAATATAGGTTCAACAGGTATTGGAACTAAGTAGAAGTCTCTTACAATATCTGTTGTTTGATTGAGACCAACTGTAGTTTCTCTGCCTGTTTCGCTATAAAAACTCTGTTTGTTTATAGCAAGATTATATGATGCATTATGAGAAACTTGTGCTTCATTAAATTTGTAGAAGCCCTTAGCATCAGTTGTGTCAATATAGATTGTTCCGTCTGAACCAGTAAGTTCAACGATTGCTTTTTCTATGGGTAATTTGGTACTATCATTGTAAATCATTCCAGATAATGTGAAAAGAAGTGGTGGTAGTTTGAAGCTCCAAATGTCATCGCCGCCGCGTCCGCCAGTTCTATTTGAAGTGAAAAAGCCCATTTCTTGTGAACTTTCTTCTTTTAACATCTCTTCGCTCGCATTAAATACAATATGAAAGTCATCTCCAGCAGAATTAATTGGGTACATTAAGTTTTCCGGATTTGTCCATTCCCCATCTTTTAATTCTGATTTAAAAATATCTAATCCTCCCATTCCTAAATGAAAGTCAGAAGAAAAATAGAGAACGCTATCATTTCTAAGTGTTGGGTATAGTTCATTACCGGGTGTATTGATGTTGGGTCCAAGGTTGACGGGTTCTCCGAAAGGTCTGTTTTTTCTTGGGCGTTGTATCATCCAAATATCTTTACCTCCGTATCCACCTGGCATATCTGATGCAAAATACATTGTTAGTTCATCACTTGTAACGGCAGGGTGTCCAACGGTTAGAGAGTCAGTAGTAATAGGAATAAGTTCAATATTTCCCCAACCTCTGCCTTTTTTACTTGAGATGTATATTTGACATCCCATGCGTTTGCGTTTATCTATATCGCAACGAGTAAAATAAAGGGTACTCATTCTATCATTAAAACAAGCTGCGCCTTCATTAGCAGAAGAGTTTAACTCTCCGGTGTCATCAAGCGGAACAGCGTTTCCCCAATTGCCTTTTCTGTCCATGCTGATAGTAAATAAATCGGTAAAAGCTTCTCCAGTCCATGCGTCATATCCTTTTCCCTTAGATTCTTCTCTTGAAGATGTGAAAACTAATGAGCGGTAGCGTTTGTCAGCATAAACAGGAGAGAAATCGTTTGCTCTACTATTTATTTTTCTATTATTATCTAAAACATATCGAGTTGGATTTTCTTTCCATTGAACAGCAAGTTTACAAGACTCAATGCCTCTTTCTGCAAGTGGGTCATTGGGTGCAAGTTTTTGATATTCTTGGTAAAATGTAATTGCTTCTTCGTAAATTTCTTGAGCTTTTAATGCGTCAGCAAGATAAAGATGTGCTAATGGTTCAGGATATTTTGCCCCGATTACTCTTCTAAATGTTGTTTCTGTACGACGATGATTATTAGTCATACGGTAGCACATTCCAATTTGATATAAAATTCTTGCTTGTTCAACTCTATTTCCTTTAACTTTTTTATATGCTTTTTGATATAAAGGAATTGCATCATAGTATTGCTCTAATTCATAACTTTTATCTGCTTCTTGTGCAAAATTCCTTTGTCCATAGCTATATGTGCTTACGAATAAAGAAATTAAAACAAAATAAATTACTTTTTTCATCATACTTATTTAAATAAAAATATTTAGGGTGCTAAATTAAAAAAAAATATCGTACCAATTTAAAAAATTAATTATCTATTCTGAAAAAATTATACTTATTGACAAGTTTTAAAGGTTTTTATAATTAACAAAAACTTTGTGTTTGTTTTATTTCTGTAATTTTACAAAAATTAAAAAAGCTAAAAAATATGCTGGTTTTTTCATTGTTTTCTTTAGGGTTTGGAATGTTTGTATTCTACTTATTATATAAACAAGTTCTTGGTGGTATGCTTGGTTCCAATGCTTTGTTCGTTAAGCATCTGCTTTTATATATCTTATTTTTTACTGGTTTTTTATATTTAGGTTATTTAACTTCTTCTTCGTTGAGGCATTTAACGGGATTTGCACCTGAGTGGATTGGAATTGTTTTGTTTTTGTTTATTGGATTTAAAGTATATAAAACAATTTTACAAATTAAGTCCCAAAATTGGATTTACGATACTAAAGAAAATAAGGTTTTATTTACCTTTCTTTTAGCTCATTCGTTTGATTTATTTATTGGGGGTATTGCTTTGGGTTTTTATAGATTGTATTCATTGTTTCATTTCATTGCTATAATTCCTGTTTTTGCAATTTTTTTATATGTAGCTTATGTGTTGGGCAAAAGAGATACAGCAACGCAATCGGCTTGGATTGTTGCTTTGCTTGGTTGTCTGTTAATTGCAATTAACAGCGTAGTTGGAGTTGTCGAGATGATTATTGCTTCTGTATAAAAATATCAGATATGTTTGTTTACAGATAATCTTTGAAATATCTAAAGATTTTCTCGTGCAAATGTCCTCTGTCAATGCCTCGAACATTATGTTCATGGTTTGGATATACAAAATAATCAACTTGTTTTTTTGCTTTAATACATTGTTCAATAAATGCAAGACTATGTTGCCAAACAACAACAGGGTCTATCGCTCCATGTATTATTAAAAGTTTTCCTTGCAAATTATCAGTTTTATTAAGTAATGATGTGTTTTCGTAGCCATCAGCATTATTGCTCGGTGTTCCCATATATCTTTCGCCATACATTATTTCATAATATTTCCAATCAATTACAGGACCGCCTGCTACCCCAACAGCAAACACATCAGGATAGGTAAGCATTAGGTTAATTGTCATAAATCCGCCATAACTCCAGCCATGCACTCCAATTCGTTTGTGGTCAACATAAGGGAGAGTTTTTAGATATTCAACGCCAATCATTTGATCTTGCATTTCTATTTGTCCTAAATTTTTATGAATTGCAGTTTCAAACTCAAACCCTCTATTTGCTGAACCTCTATTGTCAAGTGTAAAAACCACATATCCTTCTTGTGCCAAATAGTTTAAAAACAATCCGGCTCCTGCTAACCAACTATTGGTAATCAGTTGGGCATGAGGACCACCATAAACATATATTATTACAGGATATTTTTTTTCAGGATTAAAATTAATTGGCTTGATAAGTCTGCAATATAGGTCGGTTTCATCTTCCGCTTTCAAAGTAAATATTTCTGTTTCAGGCATTTTAATTTCAGCAAGATGATTTTTATTTTCTATAAAAACATCAATAGTTTTTCCGTTTTTGTCAATAGTTTTCACTTCAGATGGTATTTCTGTAGAGCTAGTTTCTATAACGAAATAATTGAAAAAAGGAGAAGGTTTTGTTTCATGTGTCCCTGCTTGTTTAGTTATTTTTTGAATTTTTTCAGTTTTGAGGTTCACAGAATACAAATGTTTTTCGATAGGCGAATCTTTGGTAGCATTAAAATATAATGTATTGTTTTTCTTGTCAAAATCAACAATTTCATTCACTATCCAGTTGCCCTTAGTGAGTTGTTTCTCAATTGTACCATCAGCTTTGTAGAGATATAAGTGCCTAAAACCATCTCTTTGGCTAAACCATAAAAATTTATCGCTATTTGGGATAAAATACAATGGATCTTGAGGTTCTACATAAATATTAGACTTTTCCTCAAATAATGTTTTTACAAGTTCTCCGTTTGTAGCGTCATACATATTTAATTTTAGATGATTTTGTTCTCTGTTTAGCAGTCCAACATAAATATTTTTTTCATCAGGACTCCATGTAACCGAGGTTAAATATTGTTCTTTTGGTTCACCCGTTTTTAAATAGATAAGTGATTGATTGTTAGTGTTGTAAATGCCGATAGTAACATGATGACTGTTCATTCCAGACATTGGATATTTAATGGGCGTACATTCAGCAATTCGAGTTTTAGTATCAACAATAGGGTAGTCAGTAACCATGCTTTCATCCATTCTGTAGAATGCCAATAAATTTCCATTGGGCGACCAAAACGAACCATTTTTTATTCCAAATTCTTCTCTGTGAACATATCTACACATCACAATATTAGGATTTTCTTCAAATGTTATTTGAGTTTCTTTTGAATTATTGGAAATGTATAAATTATTGTCCTTAGTGTAAGCAACAACATTTGTTTTTGGGCAGATGTCAATATTTTTAGCCTCTGTGCTGAATGAATTTAAGATACTCAATTTAGAGTTTGCAACTTCATATAAAAAAACATGATTATTATGTACAAAGCGAAAACTATTTTTATCAATCCACATAATGAGAGGAAACATATTTAGAGGTGCAATTAATGAGTCTAATTGCTTGATTTGTGCATTTAGCTTCACAACAGATGTAATATCAATAGCGTTTCCTTTGGGGTATTGTTTTTTTTCTAAACTCAAATAATTTTGACTGTACGAAAGTTCATTTGTCTCAGGAATCCATTCCGAAATCCAAATATGTTTGGGATATAAATCACGATTTGTTAGTATATTATACGGATTAAGAGGTTCAACTTGTGCTTGAGCATGAAATGTTGTTACGCTTAGGATTAATAGTAAAGCAAAGGATAATAGAATTTTTGATATTTTCATAAAATGTGTGTTTTTATTACATAATGGATTTAATATCGCTAATTAAGTTTGGATTTTGTTCGATAGCATTGCCAACAACTATAGCGTCAGCACCGGAGTTTAAGATTTCTTTAGCATGTTTAGCAGTTTTTATGCCTCCTCCAATAATAAGTGGAATAGAAATATTTTCTTTGACATTTGAAACAAATTGTCCAGAAATAGGGTTAATGGCACCGCTTCCTGCATCCATAAATATACATTTCATTCCTAAATATTCGCCTGCTAAAGCCGTACATGCAGCTATTTCGGGTTTGTCTGCCGGAATAGGATTAGAATTGCTTATATATTGTACTGTAGTAATTTTTCCTCCGTCAATAAGTATGTAGCCAACAGGAATTATTTCGAGATTTAATTTTTTCAGCATAGGTGTAGCCATTAACTGATTTCCTATTAAAAAGTCCGGATTGCGACCCGAAATTAGAGATAAGAAGAAAATTGCATCGGCAAGTTTATGGATTTGCATGAAACTTCCGGGAAAAATACATATCGGAATATTGGTGTTTTCTTTTAAAAACTGTATAGTTTTAGAAAAATCTCCATCTGCAATTAAACTGCCTCCAACTAACAAAAGATCAACTTTTGCATTTTCAGCTTCTTGAATTAATAATTTATAATTGGTTTTGAAAAATTTGTCAGGGTCAATTAGCACAAAAAGTTGTTTTTTTTGTTGTGAAGACGCATGGCAAATAGATGTTAAAATAGTATTATTTGTGTTTTTACTATTCATTTGTTTTATTTTCTACAAATTTATATGAAATTTTAATATAATTGTAATCAGGCTAACTTATTATTAAGAAATACAATAAAGTCGGCAATGATTTTATTGTGGTCAAACCCCATTTTTGGCAATGATTCTATATCATACCATTGAGCTTTTTCTGCATCATCACCAGCCTGAATGATTTGTGTGTCGTTATTCTGAATAAATCCGTAATAAATTACTGTTATTGTTCTGCCTCTGGGGTCTCTTCCGATAGTTCCGTATGTGCGAAATTGCGTAAGTTTTATGTTTTTTGCATTAGTTTCTTCCAATAATTCGCGATTGGCGGCTGCTTCAAGTTCTTCATCTATATCTACAAAGCCTCCGGGCAAAGCCCAAGTGTGTTTATATGGTTCGTTTTTTCGCTGGATTAGCAAAATCTGCATATTTCCTTCATCACCTTTTTTACATATAATGCAATCAGTGGTGAGCATTGGTCTAGGATAGTCGTAGCAGTATTTTGACATACGGATTTGCTTATGAAAATTACAAATTTACATGAATTTTATATAATCCACATAGTTTAATACAAAGTTGTTTTTAGAAAAAATTCATAATTCACTTTCTATTTTTATGATGAATCATTGTTAGATTGCTATCGTTTTATTTCATTAAAAGAAGACATTATGCCTTTTATCAATGCTGAACTGAAACCGTTGTGTTCCATTTCATTCAGTCCTACAATGGTACAACCCTTAGGTGTGGTTACTTTATCAATTTCAAATTCAGGATGTTGGTTGTTTTGAATAAGTAGTTCGGCAGCTCCTTTCACAGTTTGTTTTACAATTTCATTTGCAATTGTTACATCAAAACCCATTTGTATGCCTCCTTGTATCATTGCACGGATAAATCTAAGAACATACGCTATTCCACATGCTCCAAGCACTGTAGATGCTTCCATCAATTGTTCTTCAATTTCAACCGTTGTGCCAATACATTCAAAAATAGCTTTTGCTATTTGCAGAACATGCTCTTTGTCGGAATTGGAACAAATGCAGCTTACTGATTCACTTACGGAACTGGCTATGTTAGGCATAGCTCTGACGATAGGAACAGAAGTTCCCACAACCGATTGAATATCCTTTATTGAAACACCTGATGCAACAGATATTAATATATGCTTTTCAGAAACAATTGAAGTTTTTATTTCTTCTAATATACGCAAAGTGTTATATGGTTTCAATGCAATAATAATAATATTTGCAAATTCAATGGCTTTTTTATTGTTGTCAGTTGTATGCACTCCCAATACTTTGAATTGTTCCAAAGAATTAATATTTTTTTTTGTTATTATTATACTTTCTTTACTGATATGCGAATTGTTAATAATACCTGTTAATATAGACTGCCCGATATTTCCACAGCCAATTATTGCTAGTTTGTGATTATTCATAATCTTGATGTTTTATAATATAATGTAAATATTTTGATTAAATGTTTTCTGATTAGTAAAAATTTCCGTTTTAGTTAGAACTTATTTTTGAAATTCATGGCGACAATTAAATTAGTTGAAAAAGTGTTATAAATTCATGCAAAATTATCAAAAACTAGATGATTAGCACAAAGAGTTACATAACTTAGGGTAGATTGAAGCGATTACCAAAGGTAAACAGTGCAGTATATGATAGCTTTGAAAGCCTTGATATTATTAGTGTTTCTGTTTATAAAGTTCAGGGTTTTTTTATTTCTCAATGTTCACAATTTGTAATGCTATAATTATATTGTTTGGGTTGTAATTTTGGTCAAATTAAAATTAGTAATTCTCAAGAAATTAATATAAAACGATAAATCTATGAAAAAATTTATTTACTCATTATTTTTATGTGCGTTCAAATTGGTAGCAATATCTTTTTTGACTGCACAAGAAAGTGATTTAACTATGAAAATAAGCAATGCTTATGTATTGACAGCCGAGCCTAATACTTGTATAACAGTGCAAGGCTCATTAGAAAATCGAGGAACATTCAAAATGAAATCAACATCTGAAGGAGATGCATCACTAATAGTGTCAGATGAAGTTAATGTATTAGGAAGTGGCTCTTTTCAGATAGAGCGAAATATTAATGTATTGCGATGGCATAGCATGAGTGCTCCTATTGTTAATGCGAAATCAGGAATGTTTAGTGGTATGTATTTGAGAAAGTATAGTGAAAGCGAAGATGCTTGGGCTCCTTACATAAGTTCACCAAATGTTATATTCTCACCAGCTGAAGGATTTCATTTATGGACATACAATGAAGGTGTAAAACCAGTATATAAAGGAATAATTAATCATGGAACAATTGGTCCAATACAACTACTACATGAAAATAAGGGTTTCACTCTGATAGGCAATCCATATCCAAGTGCAATAGATTGGGCAGCATCAGAAGGTTGGACAAAAAATAATGTTGCTCCAACAATATATTTATGGAACGGAAGCAATTGGGTTATATACAATTCATATACAGGAGTGGGTACTGGTGGTTTTGGAGGCAGATATATCGCACTCGGACAGGGTTTCTTTGTTCAGAGTTTACCGGGAGGAGGCTCAATTACATTAGATAAACCAATACGCTTGCATAATCCGACACCATTCAAAAACGAAGTCAATTTGCAACAAGCTGTACACATATTAGTAGATGGAGATGAATATACAGATGAAGCTATTGTTATGGTAAATTCTATGAGTGATGAAGTGTATGATTATTTTCTTGATGCTATTAAATTGTATGGAGGCTCAGAAGCACCTCAAATATACACTAAGAAACAGAATAACAATTTAGCTATACACAATATCAGAGAATCAGGAAGTTTACATGGGCAATATGTATTTTTTGAAACATCATTAGAAAAAGATTACAAAATACATTTTCAAAATACAACTGACGAAGAACTGCAAATGCTTGATTTAAAAACGGGAGCACTAATACAATCAGGAGAGCAATATACATTTAAGGGACATTCAGATGATTCTCCTGCACGCTTTATGTTTCTTATCAACACATTAGGAGAAAATCACACAGACACACATACATCTCATTTGGTATGGGAATATGATAATTATATTTATGTGCATACAATTACAGATGAATATGTAAAGCAAATGGAAGTATATAATAGTATGGGTTCTTTAGTGCTTGCAGGCAAAGAGTTTCCGATGCACATAGGACACCTGTCCAAAGGAGTATATGTTGTCAGACTCAATACAAATAAGGGAGTCAGTTTTTCAAAAATTATAAAAAAATAGAAAATTATTAACCTAAACCTAAACATTTATGAACATAATCATTATTCAATTAAGTATCATTTTGTTTGCAATATTTCTGTTGGTAGATTTTTCTGCTACAGTATATGCACAGCAAACAGGTGGAATTTCCATCAATACAGATGGAAGTTCCCCACATCCATCAGCAGTATTGGATTTGAAGTCCACAACGCAGGGTTTGCTCATTCCAAGAATGACAACTCAGCAACGCGATGCCATAGCAAATCCTGCAGATGGTTTAATAATTTTAAACACTAGCGTTCCATGCATTCAGGTGTTTTTAGAGGGGGAGTGGGAATGTCTTGGTGGCGGAGGTGGTTCTTTATGCGAAGAGCCTAATCAGCCAAGCCAAATAAAGGGACCTCAAATTGTGTGTAAGGAACAAGAAGATTTAAAGTACAAAGTTGATAAAGAAAGCTGTGTACAATATCAGTGGAATGTGCCACAGGGTTGGCAAATAACAAGTGGACAAGGAACAAACGAGATAACAGCAAGTTCGGGCACAAATGGAGGCAATATTGTGGTTACCCCAGTTAGCTTTTTTGGCGAAGGACCTTCACGATCATTTAGTGTAACAACTTCGCAAATGTTTTTACAAACCCCTACGGAAGGAACTCATATAGTTGAAGCAACCGAAATTACATGGAATTGGAATCCTTCAGCAGGAGCAAGTGGCTATAAGTATAACACCGTTAATGATTATGCCACAGCAATTGACTTGGGCAGTAGCACCACTTTCACTCAAACTGATTTAGAACCTCAGCAAAACCACTTTTTATATGTGTGGGCTTATGGCGATTGTGGTCGTTCAGGTGTTTTGGGGCTTGTTGTAAGCACTGGTGAGTGTACGGGCTGTCCAAGTGTAAAGAAGAAATCTGTAACAATAATAACATCTAAAACAGCAAGAAGTGGCGGCATTGTTATTTCAATTGGCGATTCGCCTATTAAAGATAGGGGCGTTGTAGTAGCCTTGCCATCACCTAATAAACCTTCACTCACTAATAATGTGTTTATCAGTCATGACACTGGAGATGACTTTATTAGCATTATTAGTAATTTAGAGCCAAACACAACTTATATAGTACGCGCTTATGCAGAAAATGAAAATGGAGTATCATATAGCGAACCCGAAGAATTTACTACTTTACCATTGGGAGTGTCGCCTGAAGTAACAAGTAGCCCAGTAAGTGAAATAACAAATACAAGTGCTGTATGTGGCGGTGCAGTGGGTCAAGGAAGCTCTCCTGTTGTAAATACTGGATTTGTATGGGGGCACGGACCAAATCCAACTTTAACGGATAATCTTGGGTCATGCTTTACGGGTGTAGTAGATGGTCCTTTTGTATGTATGATGACCGATTTATTGCCAGGTGGTAAATATTTTGTTTGTCCGGTAGCCATTACAGAAGATGATGAAATAATTTATGGAGACCCAGAAGAGTTTATAACAGACACCAATTTGCCGATAGTAATCACTAGTCCTTTCACTCCTGGAAGTGGTGGCGGTGGTGGTGGAGGCAGTGGCTCTGGCGGTGGTGGCGGAGACGGCAGTGGCTCTGGCGGAAGTGGTTCTGGCAGTGGCGGCGGAGACGACGACCCCAGTCCGAAATGCCCTGGCTGTGGACATGCAGTTGGTGGAGGAGCAATTTTAGATGAAGGAAGTAGTGCTGTTTTCAAGAAGGGTATTGTATGGAGCAGTGGTAACTCATTGCCAACAATTGGAAATAATGAAGGCATGACATCTGACGGAGCAGGTGGCGGTGGCGGTGGTGGTACATTTGTTGGTGTTATGACAAATCTTGTTCCCGGCGTTCAATATTATGTAAGATCTTATGCCGAAAATGGAAGTGGTGTAGCTTATGGACAGCCTATTAAATTCACTTATTCTCCGGGGTTCCCAGAGTTTACTACAGGTCCAGTAACTGATATAACCAATACTTCGGCAGATGTTAGCGGAACTATTATTAGCGAAGGCAGTTCTGGAGTATCTGGTCGTGGAGTTGTTTGGAGTTTATCAGACGAATATCCAACTATAGACTTAAACGGTGGAATTTATTGGTCTGGTAGTGGTGGAGGTACTTTTGTTTGTAAACTCACAGGCTTGCCTCCTGGAACACTTGTGTATGGAAGAATTTTTGTGATTAATGATGAAGGTACTGTATATGGCGAACCATTTTCGTTTACAACAGCTTGCGATGTCCCTGATGTTCTTTATATCAGTGGAACAGGCAAACCATGCCAGCTTTCACAATCAGTGGTGTATAGTGTTAATTTTGAAGAGTTTGCTACTTATGAATGGACTGTGCCAGATACATGGAGCATAGTTAGTGGGCAAGGCAGCCATGAAATTACAGTTAATGTAGGCAGTATGGGTGGGCAGATAAGCGTTACACCTTCAAATGTTTGTGGCACAGGCGAAACAAAATCTTTGCAAGTGGGAATTGAAACTGATGTGCCTGAGAAAGTTGTAGAAATAATAGGTCCTGATTCTGTTTGTAAAAACTCGGTGATAACTTATTCCGTAAGTTCGCCTGATGATGCCCTCAAATATTCTTGGAGTGTTTCTGATGGATGGGAAATAGTTGGATATGGTGGCGAGGACACAAGTTCGGTTGCGCTTAGGGCAAATGACTTAGGTGCAATTGTAAGCGTAACTCCGCATAATGCTTGTGGCATTGGTGAGCCTCAAAGCAAAGCAGTGAGTATTATTGCAGACCCATTGCAAACAAGCCCAATTAATGGAGAAGTAAAGCCATGTATCGGAACTGCTGGAT